>JAFQCJ010000013.1 GCA_017416445.1 Oscillospiraceae bacterium
GGAGTAAAGGAGTAAAGGCGGCTTGTTGGGGGGTACGGCGGAGGCGGGTACGGCGGCGGCGGGGTATACTCTGTGCCCATGATAGATTTTCTGTTGTTTGCTGTTCTCGGTCTCATGCGAGGAGTGCGGCACGGTCTGTTTTACCTGTCGCGGAGGCTAATGCGGAGGCTGAGGCGGAGGCTAGACGAGGAGGCAAAAGATGAGGACAAAAGATTACGATGATGACGACTTTCTGTGCCGGTGCGGGCGGTGCGCGTGGTCGCGAACTGGTCAGGTCGGCGTGGTGAGGCCGGAGCTGATGCAGGCGGTGCAGGCTGTGCATGACGTCTACGGCGGGGGTGTGCATGTGGTCTCAGGTCGTCGGTGCCACAACCACAACCTAGAGCTACGGGGGAAGTCTCACGGGTACCACACGTCAGGGATGGCGGCTGACTTGGTGTCGGGAGACTTGGAGAGGCTTGCGGACGCGGCGGAAGTCGTGCCGGAAGTGTCGTACATAGAGCTGTGTGATGACCATGTTCACATAGACATAGGGCGTCATCGGTCAAGTGGGCGGCGCGTGGATGCACGGCGAGTGAAGGGGGGTGTGGCGTGATGAGGCTAGCATATCCAGTAGTGATAACGAGGTCGACAGATGACCCGGATGAAGCGGTAGTGCACTTCCCTGACTTTGGGGAAAACGCGGATGAGGTGATAGCGTGGGGGGACAAAGCTATGATGCTGGAGAAGGCGGCGTTCTGTCTCGGGTCAGCATACGCGGCGGCGACATGTTTCGGGGACAAAGCTCCTACCCCTTCACCGGTGAAGAGGGCGGCGACAAAGAACAAGATAGTGGATGAGGCAACGTGCAACTATGACCTATTCTGTGAGCACTGCCTAACGGTGAGGGATATTCCCCTGTAAAGGTAAAAAGGTTGCAAGGTAAAAGGGTAAAAAGAGGCCCCCTCCATCAGAAGGAGGGGGTTTCTTCTTTCCACAGCTGAGCGGGAGCGGTCTGGAGGTGGATTCTATATGAACTAGGTTAGGCTGATTGTGGTCTCAGTCGTTGTTACCAGCTTAGCGCTGTTCACGGTGAGGACTTGAGGCTGAAAGAAGGTTCCGTATGTGGTGAGTCCGGTTGCAAGGGCGCGGATGTTAGCGGTTGTTGCACCGGATTTCGCACGGTTGAAGGTGAATGTTTTCGTTCCGCCGGTTGTACCTACTTTATACACTAACTTTGTAGTATTTGCCATGTCTCTTCACCCCCTTATTCGTCGTTGTAGACAGAAAATGTCTTGACAGCCTGGTTGACATAAACGCTTTCCGCCAAAATCGGTGCTAACAGGGTAGCGAGGGCTACAAACGTTTCAGCGGTATAACCTGTTTGGGATACGGTCGGGAAATTCACGTTAGCGGTCTTTATCCCGCCTGAGACTGTGGTCCCGATTTGGACGACTACGCGGCAGACGAGTTTAGACATCTCCTCAACGTAAGCCATGTTATCACACTCCTTTTTCCGTATTTTACACGATTGCACGTGGAAGTGAAGTGATAGGATGAGGGTACAGCTCAATCAACAAAACGTAATAACACGTCGTACCAGTCGATATTTTGAGGGGCTTCGGGAGACACGAAGGCCGGGACCTCAACCCTGTCGGCAAGTGCGGCGTTTTTTGCTGTCTCGGCGGCCTGTAGTCCTGTGTTCTTGCCGGTCTTCGCGGCTGTCGCTTCGTCGTTGTCGGCGGCTACGATGATGAAGGCTGACGGGTCGGTCTGCCTGATGGCGGCGCACACGTGGCTGATGTTGCCGGCTGACAGGGCACAGTGCACCGTAACGGTCTCGTGTCGCTGACGCCAGATGAGCGCGAGCAGGGCAAGGCCGGTAGCAATTCCCTCCACAACGTACACCAGCCCTTCACGCGCGCCGATGGGCGAGATGCAGAAGCTGGACCCCTTAGGTGAAGTACCCGACACGAAACCCTTTGCCCAGTGTCCGGCCTCGTTCTTTCGTGTGCCGTACCACTGCAGGCCGGTGAACGTGCCGCTGACGATGTGCACCAGCGGGAAAAGCAGATTACCGCTCTGTGTGTCCTTGTGCGGAGCGTTCTTCGCGAGGCGGTCAGTGCCCCACAGGTTGAAGCCGTCGATGTCCGGCAAGATGACCCCGTGCTCCGTGAAGCGGCGGCGGATGAAGGGGTGTGTGTCTACTGTCTGACCGGTCAAGCCTTCACGGTAGCGGGCAAGGGCAAGCTGTAGCGATGAGTGGGCGGCGCGCATCCGGCTCACGGCGGCTGACGGCTCACGGCGGGCCTGCGGCTCACGGCGGGCCTGCGGCTCACGGCGGGCCTGCGGGTTCGCGGCTCGCAGGATGTCCTGTTCACGGCGGCTCATGCGGTCAAAGCGGAACTTGTCCTGTACCATCCGTTCATGGACTCCGTAGACCATGACCCCCCAGTTCGGCAGGCCGTCAGCGTACAGGTAGTAGGCTCCCGACTTCTCACCTCGCCGGTCTCCGTCAACGGAGAAGCGCACGATGTTCCCTGAAGCGTCCAGAGGCCTCAAGTCTTCATCTGGATGAATGTTCTCCCTCTCGAGAGTCGCGAAGAACTGATTATCGATTAGCTCATCAGGTATTGTTATGTCTATCATTGTGATACTCCTTTCTTGATACACCATAAAGAAAAATGATACAGGGTTTTGGTACGTAATCTCTGCAGGCCATAGGGGAAAAAATCCTATAGGTAGGTAGAATGTAGTAAGTAATAATAATTACCTTTAGGAATTCCCCCCTGCGGCACTGCGGGAATTACGTAGTACCCTCCATCCTGCTTTAGCTCCTGCTCCATCTGGAAGAGAGATACGCTCCACATCGTGATAGGATACGGCTTTCTCGAGGAGCTTTCGTGCGTTGTCGGCTGACGTGGCGAGACTTGCGGCCACCTGCTCAACGGTGAGCACGGCGTTTTCAGGCGTGTCTGTGATGAGGCGGCGCATTCTGGATTTGGCGGAGCGTTCCTCAGCGGCGGCGGTGTCCCCCCAGCTGACGGCGTAGTCCAGCTTGCCGCTCCACTGGTCGCGGTAGAACTTGACGGAGAAGGGGGGTAGCTTAGCGTCCCAGCTTTTGACGTTCTTGACCCACACAGCAGGGTACTCATCCTCGCCGAAAGTGTCAGCCTCCTGCTCGGCGATGAAGACATTAGCGGCGAGTCTGACTCCCGCTGACGTTCCGATGACGTCATCTTGACCCAGAGTCGCGGTGGGGTTCTTGTTGTTGCGTTTTCTGGTGTGGTGGTTGCAGACTATGGCGCAGTCGCATGCATGGGCAGCCTTCAGGAGGAAGCGATACAGGCCGGACATCTCGGCTTGCTTGCTCTCATCGGCAGAGTGAAAGCTAATCAGCGTATCGATAAACACGATGTCGGGACACTCAGCGGCAAGGATGGCGAGGAAGGTAGAGCGTCCTGCGTCCTCGTTCAGCATGATGTTGACGTTGTTCCGCTGGAGCTCGATAGCGTCATAGACTCGGAGAAGTTTGGGGTTGCACTCCCACATAGTGAGCTTGAGCCGTCGTAACAGGAGGTCTCGTCCAGTCTCGCCGGCGAAGATGAGGGACTTGCACGGGGCTTGACGTGTGCGGAGTCCGCCGAGAATGTTGCCGCCGATGGAGAGCCTGCACGAGAGGTACTGCATGAGCCATGTTTTGCCTGTGCCTGGCGGTGAGGCGAGGAGCGAGAAATAGCCGCGAGGGAAGAGGCCGCCGATGACATCTCTCGGTGCAACATCGACATCACGTGAGAGAGGCTGTGCGAGGGCTAAGATGTCTTGCAGGTCAGTCATGAAGTCTCACCAGCGGGTTGGCCTTCAGGAAGCGGTTAGCGTGTAGCGTGAAGTGCATGTTGTACCACGCGATGACCGCGTCAGTCTTCTTCATCCAGTCCGTTGACGCGCCACAACGGGAGCATGAGATACGGAAACGGTTACGTGAATTGCTGTGAACGGCAGGCTGTCCACCGCATAGAGGGCAAAAGATGAGGTTTTCGAGTGTGATATTTCTCATTGTGTCATCATCTCCTAACGAGACAGAGTATACAGGGCGCAATTGCGTACTGTCAAGCGCAAAAGCGATGTTGCGGATTTTGGCCCATGTCCGGACGCTCTACCCCTTGCCGGAAAGCCGCGCTATGGCGGTCTACGTTCCCTGTCCCTTACCCTAACCCCACACATTTTTCTTTATGGTGTGTCAAAGAGGGGTTTCAAGCTAAGCTCAGGGATAGGCGGAAAAAGGAGGTAAGGAGGAAGTCAGCTAAGCTCAGGTAAAGGAGGTAAAGGAGGTAAAGGAGGAAGTCAGCTAAGCTCAGGTAAAGGAGGTAAAGGAGGTAAGGAGGAAGTCAGGTAAGCTCAGGTAAAGGAGGTAAAGGAGGTAAAGGAGGAAGTCAGGTAAGCTCAGGGATAGGCGGAAAAAGGAGGTAAGGAGGAAGTCAGGTAAGCTCAGGGATAGGCGGAAAAAGGAGGTAAGGAGGAAGTCAGGTAAGCTCAGGGATAGGCGGAAAAAGGAGGTAA
>JAFQCJ010000014.1 GCA_017416445.1 Oscillospiraceae bacterium
CAGATCATAAGGGGACATCTCAACAGTCACCTTGTCACCGGGCAGAATCCTGATGAAATTCATTCTGAGCTTTCCGGAAATATGCGCTAAAATGGTGTGGCCATTTCCAATGTCCACTTGGAATGTGGTGTTGGGCAGCGACTCAACGACGACGCCCTCGACTTCGATCATATCGGATTTTGCCAAGTTGTTATCCCTCCCGGTCTTGATTACCGCCGCTGAATGCGGCTAAGGCTTTACGAAGCTCACTGTTTGTGATTTTTTCGTTACTTCTGATTTTTTCAGCTACGACGCTGTCGCTCTGGGCTACAAAGGCCACATGTTTCATGCGCTTGCGCTTGGGCGACTCGATCCGCCGACGCTTCCCGTCGGCCAGCAGCAGGAAATCCTCTTGCGTGGCAAGCACGAAGAACAGATCTCCCTCGTCTCTGCCGGCGACCGATTTTACGATGTTGGATTTGGCAATATTCATAGGCATCACACCAAAGAACCTTCAGCACCCGTCAGAAGTTCCGGATCGCCGGCTGTGATCAAAATGGTGTTCTCATAGTGGGCGGACAGTTTCCCATCCTTTGTCTTTACCGTCCAGCCGTCGGCCATGTTCATGATGGCGGCGGTGCCGGCATTGACCATAGGTTCCACGGCCAGGGTCATACCCCGTAGCAGCCGCGCGCCCCGTCCGGCATTGCCGAAGTTGGGTACCTCCGGCGCCTCGTGGAGTGTGCGTCCGATACCGTGTCCCACATATTCCCGAACGATGCTGTAGCCGTGGCTCTCCACATAGCTCTGAATGGCGGCGGAGATATCACCGATACGGTAGCCCTCCCGGGCGTAGCGCATACCTTCAAAGAAGCTCTGCTGCGTGACCCGGATGAGGTCCAGCGCCTCCTCGGACACCTGACCGCAGGGGTAAGTGCCGGCGCAGTCGCCGTGGAAACCACCGATGTTGGCTCCCACATCCACGCTGACGATATCGCCCTCCCGCAGCACCCGTTTGCCGGGAATACCGTGGATGACCTCGTCATTGACGCTGATGCAGGCGCTGCCGGTGAAGCCGTAGTAGTTCAGGAATGAGGGGGTCGCCCCCTGAGACTTGATAAAATCGAATACTGCCTTGTCAATTTGTTGGGTTGTTACGCCGGGCTTTACCATATCCCGTGCCACAGCACGGGCAGCCGCGGTAATTTCTCCCGCCCGACGCATCAGTGCGATCTCTTTTTCAGATTTCAGTGTAATCATCTACTTAATACCCCAAAACCTTCAGGATCGCCTGTGTCGTATCCTCCACCGTGGGAAGATCCTCCACAGTTTTCAGAACACCCCGGGCCTCGTAGAAACCCTTCAGAGGTTCTGTCTCTTTATGATACACCTCCAGACGGCTCAGCACCGTCTCGGGGCTATCATCTTTACGCTGCACCAATGCGCCGCCACAGGCATCGCACACGCCCTCGGTCTTGGGAGGGATGTGGATGACATGGTAGCTGGCACCGCAGTGCTCGCAGACTCGGCGGCCACCCATGCGGTCCACGATACGCTGATCGGGGACCTCAAGGGCTACCACTGCGTCGAATCTGATTCCCGCCTGCTCCAGAGCCTCAGCCTGTGCGACCGTGCGGGGCACGCCGTCCAGAATGTAGCCATTGGCACAGTCGCTCTCCTGCAGACGCTCATTGATCACACCGATGATCACCTCATCGGGAACGAGCTGTCCTGCGTCCATAAAGGCCTTGGCCTTCAGGCCGGTGGGCGTGCCGTTTTTCACGGCAGCACGCAGGATGTTACCGGTCGAGATGGTGGGAATGCCCAACTTCTGCTTGATAATGTCTGCCTGTGTGCCTTTGCCGGCACCAGGAGCGCCTAAAAGGATCAGTTTCATTTTTAATTACCTCTTATTCCAAGAAGCCCTTGTACTGACGCATCAGCATCTGGGACTCCAGGCTCTGCACGGTCTCCAGTGCCACGCCCACCACGATGATGACGGAAGTACCGCCCATGGACAGAGCAGGGATGTCGACGACCTTACCGATGATGAGGGGCAGGATCGCCACGATACCCAGATAGATGGCGCCGAAGAGGGTGACCTTGTTGAGAACCTTCTTGATGAAGTCGGTGGTGGGCTTACCGGGACGGAAGCCAGGGATGAAACCGCCGTTCTTCTTCAGATTGTTGGAGATCTCAATGGGGTTGAACTGGATAGTGGAGTAGAAGTAGCTGAACATGATGATCATCAGGAAGTAGAGCACCATGTACAGGATGGACTTGGTATCGACTGCGTTCAGCACAGCCTCCCAAACGGAACCTTCCTTGGGAGAAGCGAACGCACCGATGGTAGCGGGCAGCATAGCGATGGTCTGTGCAAAGATGATGGGCAGAACGCCGGCCATATTCACCTTCATGGGAAGGGAAGAGGCCTGGCCGCCGTACATCTTGCGACCCACCTGACGCTTGGCATACTGCACGGGGATGCGGCGCTCAGCACCGTTGACCCAGACGATCAGTACGATCAGAGCCAGCATACCCACCAGCACCAGCAGGATGGCCCACCACTTGGTGGGATCGCTGCGCAGGACGCTCAGTCCGGTACCCGCAGCACTGGGCACGCGGGAGATGATGCCGGCGAACAGGATGATGGAGATACCATTACCCACGCCGAACTCGGTGATCTGCTCACCCAGCCACATCACGAAAGCGGAGCCTGCCACGAAGGAGACGATGATGACCAGTGCAGGCCAGAAGCCCTCGGCGGTCAGGATCGCGCCCTGCTTCATGATGGAGTAGTAACCCCAACCCTGCAGGATGGCGATGATGATGGTAGCGTAACGGGTGATGGACTGAATCTTCTTCTTACCGGCCTCGCCGCCCTCCTGTGCCATACGCTGCAGAGCAGGAATGGCCACAGTCAACAGCTGGATAATGATGGAGCTGTTGATGTAGGGCTGGACGCCCAGGGCGAAGATGGTAGCGGTAGCAAAAGCGTTACCGGACATCACATTGTACAGGCCCAGCACGGTAGTGCTCATCTGCTCAATGTACTGACCCAGCATGTTCACATCCACATAGGGGACGGTGATGGCGTTACCGATACGGAAGATCAGCAGCAGCAGCGCCGTGAACACCAGCTTTTTGCGAAGCTCAGGGATTGCCCAAGCTTTACGGATGGTCTGAATCACTTAGATCACCTCTGCCTTTCCACCGGCTGCTTCGATCGCGTCCTTAGCAGCCTGGGAGAAAGCAGCGGCCTGCACGGTCACCTTCTTGGTAACATTGCCGTTACCCAGGACCTTGTAGCCGTACTCGCACTTGCTCAGGATACCCTTAGCCATGAGAGCCTCGGCGGTGACGATCTCGCCATCCTCAAACTTGTTGAGGGCAGACAGGTTGATGATTTCCAGGGGCTTAGCAAAAATGTTGTTAAAGCCGCGCTTGGGGATGCGGCGGGTCAGAGGCATCTGGCCGCCTTCGAAGCCGACGCGGGTACCGCCGCCGGAGCGGGCGTGCTGACCCTTGTGACCGCGACCTGCGGTCTTGCCGTTGCCGGAGCCGTGACCACGGCCCTTGCGATAGGCTTCCTTAACGGAGCCGGCGGCGGGAGAGAGTTCGTTCAGTTTCATTCTCTCGTACCTCCTTAGTTCTCTTCGCTGACCTGCAGCAGGTAGCCGATCTTGGCGACCTTACCACGGGTCTGATCATTGTCGGGCTGCACGGTGGTGTCACCGATGCGACGCAGGCCCAGGGAGTTGGCAGTGGCGATGTGCTTA
>JAFQCJ010000015.1 GCA_017416445.1 Oscillospiraceae bacterium
GGTCTGCTCGACATTGTGATACGCTCGGTCTGCGTGATGGGGATATTGTTGAAAAAATCCTCGTCCACAAACGGGGCGATATCCGCAGGCGTGCCCCATCGGGCGCTGCCATACTCCACACCGTGACGGTATTTCTTTGCGTTCTTGCCTTTGAAATGTACGATCATGCGGATAATGACCGCACCCGCAATGCCGATCAGGAGGTCAACAAGGTGGAAGCTGGGCGCAAGGGAGGAAAAGGCACTTGCAAATCCGTCCCCGATGGAGAGTATTTTTGCGGAGAGGTCCGCCCCCGGTGCCAGACGAAAGGCCTGGGATACCTTGTCGAAGGGATACACGAACAGCACATACGGGAGGTTGGTTAAGACAAGTTTTTTTACGTTCATAGCTGCACGCTCCGATCTTTGACCTTGACTTTCTCCCGATCAATGGTTCTTTGTTCGGCCCTCTGCGCCGCCTTTTCCTTCGCCTTTGCCAGACGCTCCCGGATGGTCGGCTTTTCCTCACGGGCCATTTTCTTTGCCGCGAACTCCTGGAAGGCTGCCGTGATCGCGTCTGCGTCCCTGCTTTTGAAGAACACCATATACCGGGGCTTTTCCGCCGTGGTGTCTTTCTTCAGGGCGAAATCCACGTGGTACTTTTTTGCGACCGCCGTAAACGCCTTGATATTCTTATCTGTGATCTCGATATTCGCCAGCCCCGCGTTTTGCCCGGCAAGCTGTTTGAGGCTTTGCTTGCCTCGGTGTATCTTTGCGCCTTTGTTCTTCTGCGCGTCCAAAAAGGCTTTGATGGCTTTTTCAAGAGTGTGCTCGCTGATCTTGGCGCCATCAATGATAATGGCTACTGCCTTGCCGGTTACTTCTTCCTGCATTTACTCACGCCCCCTTCGTCCGTCCCCGTACATATCGTGCTGCACCAGGGAGGAATAATAGCTGTTGATGGTGGAGGGCGCGTTATACAGCGCCGCCAGGAGATATTTCTTGATATTACGGACATAGGTAGTGTTGTCCCTCATACAATCCATCACATACTGAACGTGGGAACTGTCCAGCTTCAAGAAACGGGATTTGACTACCTCTGCCGGAAAATCGTCTCCGGCTATGCGGATCGTCTTTCTTGCCGAACAGACGGTATCCACGATGAGCTCCGCGATCTCGTCAAGCTGTTCACGGTCCATCTTCGTGTCCTGAATGAGAATGTCATAGTCGATATTCTCCAAAACGATCTCACGGTATGTTTCTCTCGCGCCCATCCCATCCGTTCCAATCCGTGAGCGTGTGCGCTCACCGTCTCCCGTAAGGGGCTGGGGATTTGATGGGATAGGATTTGATGGTTCAGTAATTGATAAATCAGTTTTTGATTTATAGTTACTTGATATATCTATATTTAATTGTGCGGGGTTTTCCTGTTCAGGTTTTCCCAAGACAGGGTTATCCAAGACTGGATTTACCTGAACTGGATTTTCCTGTTTAGGTTTTTCCCGTTTAGGTGACGGTTCTATGGGCTGTTCCAAAATGGTGTACTCGATGGCTCCGAGCTGACCGTTTTCGTTTCGGACGCGCTCACGGATCACATACCCGTGTTCCTCCAGCTCACGCACTCCGGCGCATATACTGTCCACGCCATCCTTGCAGATATGGGCGAGACCTTTTGTGGTGTAGTCCCATTCCTCCGGCAGAGAGAGCATAAGGGAGAGCAGCCCCTTCGCTTTCAGGGACAATCCCGTGTTACGCAGATGATGGTTCGACATGACCGTGTAATCTCGGGTCTTGTCTATGCGGAATACTGCCATTTCCGTACCTCCTTCCTGTAAAATTGAAAAGTGTTGTTTTTCGGTGTTTTCGCCGCTTGTATGCCTCCATTATCCTTCGGAAAGGAAAACACCCACGCCCATCACGGAACGCCAGCCACAGAGGAAAGAACGGCGGTTTTTCCACCCTAATCAATACATTTTTTGATAGGGTCTTATGGGCATAAAAAAACGCCACAAGATTTTTCGTCTTATGGCGTTAGCGTGGTTTATTCAATTCCTGTTTCTTCCAGCCATTCATCAAATGACTTTTTGGATATGCGGATCGTCTTTCCGATACGCACCACTTTGAAGAGCCCCTGTTGGGTAAGCTGATATGCGGAACTCCTGCTGATGTTCAACATTTGCTGTATATCCGAAACCGAATAAGTCTTGACCTCTTGTTTTTTAGGCGTTTTTGTGGTATAATTGTTCATGATAATAACCTCCGTTAGAGCCTTAATGGAGGATGGCTACACCCGAGAAGCAAACCCGTCTTGCTAATAGTTTGCTAATAGGACGGTACGAACCACCTATAAAAAGGCGTATTTTTGCGGTATTTACGGCATTTTGTTCATAAACATAATGACACATGCTCGTATGAAGTGTAACGAAAAGTTATTACTTGAATATCGTACGAAACGGTACGCCATACTCCTAAGCGGAAGGTCGCGCGTTCGAATCGCGCCGGGCGTGCCATGGTAAAGTCCCTTTTGTCTGTTGACAGAAGGGGCTTTTTCAATGTGATTTGCCTTTTTTCTCCTTTTGGAGTATACTATCTGTGAAATCCCGCATTTTCCCCTGTTGCAAGGAGTCGTTATGATGGAGTTTGCTGTACTGCTGGTCTTCGCCCTGTCGCTGCTGCTGTGTCTTGTACTGGACATCTCTCTGCTGGCGGCGCTGGTGTTTGGCTTTTTCCTCTTTTGTGGTTACGGTCTCTACCGTGGCCACACCCTCGCCGCCGTGGGGCGGATGGCTCTGTCGGGCATCAAAACGGTAAAAAATATTCTCTTTCTCTTCGTTCTCATCGGCATGATCACCGCCTTCTGGCGCGCCTCGGGCACTATCGCCTATATCGTCTATCACGCCACGGCGGTATTCTCTCCCGCCACCATGCTGCTGTCCACCTTTTTGCTGTGCAGCGTCCTGTCCGTACTGACGGGAACCGCCTTCGGCACAGCAGCCACCATGGGCGTTATCTGCGCCACCATCGCCCGCAGCATGGGGCTTGACCCCATTCTCATTGGCGGTGCAGTGCTGTCGGGCTCCTACTTCGGTGACCGACTCTCCCCCATGTCCACCAGTGCGCTGCTGGTATCTACCATAACCGGCACCGACATCTACGACAACATCAGGAAGATGATCCCTGTCAGCATCGTCCCTGCTCTGCTCTCCTGCGTAGTCTATTTTTTCTTAGGCCGCAGTGCCCACAGTGCCGGCAGTGCCGCAGAGATCTGCACCCTCTTTGAAGAGAGCTTCACTCTTACGCCGTGGCTGCTGTTGCCCGCCTTGGTCATTGTGGTGCTGTCCCTGTGCAAGGTCAGTGTGAAGATCACCATGTCGGTGAGCATCCTGCTGGCGGCAGTGCTGAGCGCCGCTGTACAGGGTCTCTCCCTGACGGAGATCCTCCGCATGGCCCTCCTTGGCTACGCCCCTGCAGAGGCTGCGCTGATCCCCATTATGAGTGGCGGTGGCCTGCTCTCCATGGTCAATGTGTTCTGCATCGTCTGCCTCTCCTCTACCTACGCGGGTATCTTTAAGGGCACAGGCCTTTTGAACAGTATAAAGCACCGTCTTACCGCTTTGGCCGAGACGGTCACCCCCTATGGCAGTATGCTGCTGACGGCCATTATCACTGTGATGATCTCCTGCAACCAGACACTGGCCATCATGCTCACCTGTGAACTGTGTGATGAAATGGTGGCGGACAAAACCACACGGGCAGCCTATCTGGAGAATACCGCTGTGGTCATTGCACCCCTTGTGCCATGGTCTATCGCCTGCGCCGTACCGTTACACACCGTCAATGCCCCTGCTCTCTCCATTGCGGCGGCCTGCTATCTCTATCTTTTACCTATTTGGAACTACATTCTGGTACTGCACGGGAGCAGACAGCGCCCCGTCAGCCATTGACCGACTCTCAGCAGAAAGGAGTACATCTATGAGTTTACAACTGGAAGCTGCACAGCACTATCAACAGGCTCTGAAGCAGGGCCGCAAATCACACCGCGACAGCGTCAACCACGGCCGCTATCCCTATCTGCAGGTGCTGGACGAGGTACTCAGCGACAGCATGGTGGCAGGGCAGGTGGACCTGGGGCTGATTGAGGTGCCGTTGGACAGGATCGTAGGCACCAAGACCGCAGGCCGCGTCAACGCTTTCTCTGCCGATTTCCTGCCACTGCTGGGAGAGGACAGCGAGTTCGCCATCAAGTGGCGCCAGCTCTGCTGCGCCCATCTCGGTGACGAGGGGATCCACGATCCCATTCGCTGTTTCGAATATTTAGGCCGCTTCTATATACAGGAGGGCAATAAGCGGGTCAGCGTCATGAAATATTTCGGCGCGCGGAGTATCACCGGCTATGTGATCCGCATTCTCCCCGTCTACTCTGAGGTGCAGGAGGTACAATGCTATTACGAGTTTCTCCACTACTATCCCCTCACCCGCCTCTACTCCCTGCAGTTCTCCCGCCCCGGCAGCTTTTCCAAGCTGCAGGCAGCACTGGGCTACGATGACGATCACATCTGGAGCGAGGATGAGCGCCGCCGTTTCTCCTCCTCCTTCTTCCGCTTTGCATATGAATTTGACAAGTTCCGGGACAAGGTCAACGGCGTCACGGTGGCCGATGCCCTACTGGTATGGCTGAAGGTCTATCCCTTTACGCAGCTCCACGAGATGACACCTCAGGAGCTCTCCAAAAGTCTGCAGGCGATACTGGGTGATGTAGCGGCCCTGAGCAGTCAGGAGGTCATTACCGTGGACACCGGCAATGACGAGAGCAGCGGCAGTATCGTCCGCCGCATCCGCTCCACCATTCTGCCCACTACCCTGAACGCCGCCTTTATCCATGAGCTGCGCCCTGATGAGAGCACATGGATACAGGGTCACGAACGGGGCCGGGCCTATCTGGAGCAGACATTGGGTGATCAGGTGACCACACAGGTCTACTACGGCGTGGGCAACGGCGAGGCAGCCGAAGAGGCCATGGAGCGTGCCATTGCACACGGTGCCGATGTTCTCTTTGCCACCACCGCCCCCCTTATTTCCGCCTGCCGCAAAATCGCCGCCAAGTATCCCCATGTAAAGGTCCTCAACTGTTCCATCTCCATGCCCTATACCGGTGTGCGCACCTACTATAGCCGCATTTTCGAGGGAAAATTCATCTCCGGTGCCATTGCCGGTGCCATCAGCACCGCCGACACCATCGGCTATATCGCCTCCTCCCCTATCTTCGGTGTGGTGGCGGGTATCAACGCCTTTGCCCTCGGTGCCCAGATGACCAATCCCCGGGCCCGCATCAGTCTGAAGTGGTCCTGCCTCGAAGGGGACCCTGTGGCAGATCTGCTGCGGGAGGGCGTGGATACGGTGTCTACGCTGGATATTCCTCTCCCCGGTTGGGAAAAAGGCCGCTGGGGTCTCTTCCGCCTCCGCAACGACGGGGAAACACAGCTGCTGGCCTCTCCCTACTGGGCGTGGGGTGAATTCTATGTCAAGCTCTGCCGCAGCATTTTAAACGGCACATGGGACAACCTCAGCCCCAAGCACGGAGCGCAGGCAGTCAACTACTGGTGGGGTATGTCCAGCGGCGTCATCGCCCTGCAGCTGGAGCAGTCCCTCCCCGATGGTGTGGAGATGCTGGCGCAGCTCCTTATCCGCGACATGATCGGCGGCACCATCGCCCCCTTCCACCGGGCCATTACCTCACAGGACGGCACGGTGCGCAACAACGGCAGCGCCTATTTCACCCCCGATGAACTGCTGCGGATGGACTGGCTCTGCGACAATGTCATCGGCGCGATCCCGCCCTATGAGGCCCTCAGTGAGAAAGCGCGGAAAATCGTGGCGCTGCAGGGCATTTATCGCGACCACATCCCCCCGAAAAAGGAGGGCATTATCCTATGAAGCTGCTGCTGTTATCCGACAAGGAATGTCCCTATCTGTGGGATTTTTATCAGCCCGGACGACTGAAGGACTATGACCTTATCCTCTCCTGCGGCGATTTGAAGGCCAGCTATCTCTCCTTTCTCGTCACTATGGGCCGCGCCCCCCTCCTCTATGTCCACGGCAACCACGATGCGCGCTACCGCAGTGCCCCGCCGGAGGGCTGCCAGTGCATTGAGGACAAGCTCTATGTCCACAACGGGCTGCGCATTCTGGGGTTAGGCGGCTCCCCCTACTACAGCGGTGGAGTCCACCAGTACACCGAGGCACAGATGGCGCGGCGCATCCGCCGTCTTGGCTGGAAAATTCGCCGCGCAGGCGGTGTAGATATCGTCATCGCCCACGCAGCCCCCACCGGCTGCGAGGGCTGCGACAGCTATGCCCACCGGGGCTTTGACTGCTTTGTAAAACTCATCCAACGCTATCAACCAAAATACTTTGTCCACGGCCACATCCATCTCAACTACGGTCAGCAGCTCCAGCGCATCCAGCAGCTGGGCAGCACCACCGTCATCAACGCCTACGAGCGGTTTGAACTGGAGATATAAGAAAAAGCACCCTTTCGGGTGCTTTTTTCTGTTTTACATCTTTTCCGGTGCGGTGCAGCCAATGAGGGTCATGGCGTTGTAGAGCACGGCGCGGGTGGTGTCCGCCAGCTTCAAGCGGGCGTAGAGGACTTCCTCCTCCTCGCCCTTGATGCGGCAGGCATTGTAGAAGCGATGGAAAGCGGCGGAGAGCTCCACCAGATAGCGATTGATATGGCTGGGGTCATAATTCTGTGCCGCAAGGCGCACAGCCTCGCCGTAGCGGGCCAGTTCCTTAATGAGGGCGATCTCCGTCTCAGAGGAGAGGAGGGTCAAGTCCACATCCGCGGCAGATTTCACAGCATAGCCCTCCGCTGCCAGATTCTTCAGCAGGGTGCAGATACGGGCGTGGGCGTACTGGACATAGTACACGGGGTTCTCGCTGTCCTCACGGACGGCGAGGCCGAGATCAAACTCCATCTGGGTCTCAGGCTTGGCGTTGAAGAAGTAGCGGCAGGCATCCACCGGCACCATGTCCAGCAGATCGGTGAGGCTCACCGCCTTGCCGGTACGCTTGGACATACGCACTACCTCGCCGTTCTCCACCAGCTTCACCAGCTGCATCAGCACGATGTCGAGACGGTTCTCACCGTCGAGACCCAGAGCATCCATAGCCCCCTTGATGCGAGCCACATGACCGTGATGGTCGGCGCCCCAGATGTTGATGACCTTATCGAAGCCGCGAACGGCGAACTTATTGCGGTGATAGGCGATGTCAGCGGCAAAGTAGGTGTAGAAGCCGTTGGCGCGGCGCAGCACATCGTCCTTCAGCTCCAACTTGGCAATGGCCTCGTCGGACTTCCCCGCCTTCTTGAGATTCTCCGCCATGATGGCGCTGGTATTGAGCCACAGGGCGCCGTCCTTTTCATAGGTGTAGCCCTTTTCCGTCAGAGCTGCCACCGTGTCGGCCACATAGCCGCTCTGATGGAGGGTGGATTCGAAGAACCACTCATCGTAGTGGATACCGTAGCGCTCCAGATCAGACTTCATTTTGGGGATGTTGTGGGAAAGGCCGAACTGGGCCAGGGCATCATGGCGTGCCTCCTCGTCGGCATCCGCGAATTTCTCGCCGTGGATGTCATAGAAGGCCTTGGCCAGCTGACGAATATCGTCGCCCTGATAGCCGTCCTCCGGGAACTCCACAGCATCCTCGCCGTGAATGATCTGCAAATAGCGGGCCTCCAGACTCTTGGCAAACTTCTCGATCTGGTTGCCGGCATCATTGACATAGAACTCACGCCACACCTCAGCGCCGGACTTGGCGAGAACGGCTGCCAGCGTATCGCCCAGCACGCCGCCGCGGGCATTGCCCATGTGCATGGGGCCGGTGGGATTGGCGGAGACGAACTCCACCATGTACTTCTGACCTGCCAGCATCTCATTCTTGCCGTACTCGCTGCCCGCATTCTCCACGCAGGCCACAGTGTCGCAGAACCACTTGCTGCCCAGGCGGAAGTTCAGAAAACCGGGGCCGGCGATCTCCACAGAGGTGAAGTAGCTGCCCTCCAGGGCCATCTTCTCGGTGAGAATGGTGGCAACCTCCCGGGGATTGCGCTTCATGGCTTTGGCAGCAGCGAGGCAGAAGGTGGTGGTATAGTCGCCGTTGGAGGTATCCTTGGGGATCTCTACAGCGGGCTTGACGCTGACTCCCTCGGGCAGCAGCCCCTCGGCAACGGCGGCTTCATAGGCGGCCCATGTCAGGCTCAGCACCTGCGTCTTTGCGTTCTGGATCATGTTCATAGTCGTATCTCTCTCCTTAGTACTGGTCAATGTCCACGCCTTCTACAGGAGGGACTTCTTCATTGAGGAAGCGGCCTGCCAAAGCGGCAAAGTCGCCGGTAATATCGCTGGCATAGAGCTGATAGGAGCCTTTTCGCTCCGGAGCAAGGGCATCGGCGGCGGTGAGGGTGCGTTTTAACTCCCAGGCAGCCTCCGCACCGGCGTTGATCAATTCCACGCCCTCGCCCATGATTTTCCCCACCACCTCGGTGAGCAGCGGATAGTGGGTGCAGCCCATGATGAGGGTGTCCACACCCGCCTCACGGAGAGGGGCAAGGTACTCCTCGGCGATCTGCTCCACCACTGCATCCCCTACGCTGAAACGCCCGTTCTCCACCAGAGGAACAAACAGGGGGCAAGCCGCGCCCATCACCTCCACCGTGGGGTCGATGGCGGCGATGGTCCGCTCATACTGCCCGGAGCGGACGGAGGCAGAGGTGGCGATCAGCCCCACCTTTTTACTCCTGGTCAGCTTCACCGCACGGCGGCAGGCGGGCTCCACCACACCCAAAATGGGCAGGTCGCTCTCTGCCGTCAGCTGGGGCAGCGCCGTGGTGGACACGGTGCCGCAGGCCACCACCACCGCCTTGATGTCGAAGGTGCGCAGGAATTTCACATCCTGTCGGGCGTACTTTAAAAGAATTTCCGGCGATCGTCCGCCATAGGGGACACGGGACGTGTCTCCAAAGTATATAATGTTTTCAGAGGGCAAGATGCTGCGGATCTCCGCCACAGCGGTAAGGCCGCCGAGGCCGGAGTCGAACACGCCGATGGGCCGCTGGTCCATATCCCCACTCCTTTATAATGTCAATCAGTTTATTATACTCTATTCCCTGCCGCGGCACAAGTCAAATTTTCCCGCCTTTACCCGTTTTTTTATATGGCAATCCCCAAAAAGCTGTGGTATAATCGTCACAATACTGTATTTTGTATGGTCACGGGAGGTGGCATCATGGAATTGAAACTGACGCAAAAGCAGTTCCGGCGTCTGCTGGATCTGGTGTATATCGGCAACTGGGTACTGAACTCCACCCGCGGCAACGACCGCATCCGGGAGTACGACGATGTGGAGAGCCGCGTGTTTGCCCACTGTCTGGGACAGGGTATGGCACCCCTCACGGAGCTGTATGAGGGAGAACTGATCCCCAGCCGCGCCTTCGCTGAGGGCGGCATCCACGAGGCCATCATGGCCTATGAGGACACCATCTTTTTTGAGATCCTCGCTCAGGAGCTGGCCCTGCGGGATATGAACGACCCCGATGTGACACCGGAGAATTACGCTGAAGTCATGGAGCGGATGGAGACATATCTGGGCGAATTCGAGCTGCATGGGACAGATAATATTACGGTGGATATTGAGGAGTAACTCAACTGGCGCAAAATCATAATTAACAGGCCGCTTGCCTTGCAAGCGGCCTGTTTTTCTGCTACAATACTTTTATTATGATAATTTTATTGTAGGAGGAACGCTTATGAGCCGCGCTGATGAGATTTTCCGTCAAAATTGTATCGACATTCTGCATAACGGCGTGTGGGATACAGATCAAACTGTCCGCCCCCGTTGGGAGGACGGCACCCCTGCCCACACTGTGAAAAAGTTCGGCATTGTCAACCGCTATAATCTGCGGGAGGAGTTTCCCATTCTGACACTGCGGCGCACCTACCTCAAGACATGCATTGACGAGCTGCTGTGGATCTGGCAGCTCAAGTCCAACAACATCCACGATCTCCGGGGCCACATCTGGGACAGTTGGGCCGACGAGAGCGGCTCTATCGGCAAGGCCTACGGCTATCAGCTGGCACAGAAGCATCTCTATGCCGAGGGTGAATTCGATCAGGTGGATCGTGTACTCTACGACTTAAAGCACAATCCCGCCTCCCGCCGCATTATGACCAACCTCTATAACTTCTCCGACCTCCACGAGATGGCCCTGTATCCCTGTGCCTACTCCATGACCTTCAATGTCTCCGGCAACACCCTCAACGCCATTTTGAATCAGCGCTCTCAGGATATGCTGGCAGCCAACAACTGGAATGTGGCGCAGTACAGTGTCCTCGTCCACATGATGGCGCAGGTGTCGGGTCTGGAGGTGGGCGAACTGGTCCATGTCATCGCCGACGCCCACATCTATGACCGCCATGTACCCATTGTGGAGAAGATGCTGGAGAAGGAGGGGAAGCCCGCCCCCAAGTTTGTGATGGACAAGTCCATTACCGACTTCTATGCCTTCACCCGCGACAGCTTCTCTCTGGAGGGCTACGATCCCCATCCCTTCGAGGACAAGATCCCCGTAGCTGTGTAAGGAGTTACTATGTTTGCTATTGTCTGTGTATCTGAAAACTGGGGCATCGGCAAGGACGGTCAGTTGCTGTTCCACATTAAGGATGACCTGCGCCGCTTCCGTGAGCTGACACTGGATAAGAGTGTGGTGATGGGCCGCAAGACGCTGGAGAGCCTTCCCGGCGGCAAGGGGCTGCCCCGCCGCCACAATGTGGTGCTGACCTCCAACCGCGACTATACCGCCGAGAACGCCGAGATCATCCACTTCCCTGTGGAAGCCGTATTCGCCGCCGGAGAAGATGCCGCCGTCATCGGCGGTGAGCAGATCTATCGTCTGCTGCTGCCCCTGTGCGAGCGCGTCTATGTAACAAAGGTCTTTGCCTCCCCCGAGGCCGATGCCTTCTTCCCCGATCTGGACGCCGATCCCCGCTGGGAAGTGGAGAGTCAGAGTGAGATTTTCCAGGAGGACGGCCTGCGGTGGCAGTATGTAGACTATATCCCCGCCGAAAATGAAGAGGACGAGGAGATCGCCGCACTGTTGAACAACCGCCCCGACGAGCCGGTGGAGTTCTATCCCCAGCCGGATCTCAGTGAATTCTCCCAGTTCCACGGTTTTTGATATGGCCACACTGCAAACTGATGTGCGCTTTATCAAGGGCATTGGAGAAACCCGTGCCAAGGCGCTGGAAAAACTGAATATCCGCACGCTGCACCAGCTTATCACCTATCTCCCCCGCCGTCACGAGGATCGCCGCACCATCCACCCCATCGCCATGCTCCCTGTAGGGGAGACGGCCTGCTGTCGGGCCATGATCGCCGACACCCCCACCACACAGCGCATCAGCGGCGGGCGTACAGTGGTCAAGGTACGGGCGGTGGACGAGAGTGGGCGGCTGGATGTCACCTTCTTTCATCAGGATTATCGCGCCCGCCAGCTCCGCAAAGGCGATACATTCGTTTTTTGCGGCAAAGTGGAGGGGAATCTTCTGCGCCGCCAGATGGTGAACCCCATTCTGGAGCGGGACGGTGAGAGCCGTCTCACCGGTCGTATCGTGCCCATCTACCCCCTTACCGCGGGTATCTCGCAGCCTCTGCTGCAGAGTGCCGTGCGGCAGGGACTGGATGCCTGCGGCGACATTCTCCCCGACATTCTCCCCGATGAGGTGCGTCTGGCCCACACTCTGTGCCACAGCGGCTATGCCTATGAGCATATCCACTTCCCCACCGATTATGAGACCCTGTCTCAGGCGCGGCGGCGGCTGGCCTTTGAAGAGCTGTTTGTGCTGACCTGCGCCCTCCATCTTCTGCGACAGCGCCGCACCGATGTGCAGGGACCGCAGATGTCCGCCATCGACCTCGCTCCTTTCTTTGCCGCATTGCCCTTCACCCTCACCGATGACCAGCACAAGGCCATCGCCGATGCGGTGGGGGATATGCTCTCTGAGCGGCCCATGAACCGCCTGTGTCAGGGCGATGTGGGCAGCGGCAAAACCATGGTGGCTGCCGCCTGTGCCTTCTTTGCCGCCCAAAATGGCTGGCAGTCGGCGCTGATGGCCCCCACCGAGGTGCTGGCCAAGCAGCATTATAAGACCCTCTCCCCTCTGTTTGAACGCCTTGGTCTCACCTGTGCCCTTCTGACGGGCTCCACCCGCGCCCCTGAACGGCGTAAGCTGTTGGCGGCACTGGAGGCAGGAGAAATCCATTTGCTTCTGGGGACCCACGCCCTTCTCAGCGACGATGTGGTGTACCACAAGCTGGGACTGGTCATCACCGATGAGCAGCACCGCTTCGGCGTGGCACAGCGGGCCGCACTGGGGCAGAAAGGTGCGCACCCCCATCTGCTGGTGCTCTCCGCCACCCCTATCCCCCGCACACTGGCCCTGATCCTCTACGGTGATCTGGATGTCTCCCTCATCCGCCAGCTGCCCCCGGGGCGCAAAGCGGTGGAGACCTTCCGCATCCGGGAGAAGCTGCGGCCCCGTCTCAATGCCTTTATCCGCAAGCAGGTGGCGGAGGGCCATCAGGTGTTCATCATCTGTCCCCTGGTGGGGGAAGAGGATATGCTGCCTGATGAGCGCAAGGCGGTGACAGCCTACACAAAAAAATTACAGACCGAGGTGTTCCCCGATCTGAAAATTGCCGCACTTCACGGGAAGATGAAGTCTAAAGAAAAGGACGCCATCATGGCCGCTTTCTCCGCCGGAGAGACGGACATCCTCGTCTCCACCACGGTGGTGGAGGTGGGGGTGGATGTCCCCAACGCTACGCTGATGGTGGTGGAGAACGCCGAATTTTTCGGTCTGAGTCAGCTGCATCAGCTACGGGGCCGTGTCGGTCGCGGAGCGGCGCAAGCCTACTGCGTGCTGCTCTCCGATACAGAGAATGCCGAGACCCTGGAGCGGCTCAACGCTTTTAAGTCTACCACCGACGGTTTTGCTATCGCTGAGGCGGACTTGCAGCTTCGCGGCCCCGGCGACTTCTTCGGCGCGCGGCAGCACGGTCTGCCGGAGCTAAAACTGGCAGACTTGAGCTGCGATGTACGCCTTCTGGAGGAGGCACAGACAGCGGCGAAAGCACTGCTCTCCACCGACCCGGAACTGACAGACACGCGCCACACGCTCCTCTCCCAACGCGTCCGCGCACTCCTTACCACCTCTGCAGAGGGTTTGAACTGAAACAAAAAACCGCCCTGTCGGGCGGTTTTTTTAATACGCTTATTCAATGGAGATGATATAGTAGTACACGCTCTGGCCACCGGGGATGGAGGTCACCTCTGCATCGGGGCAGATGGAGGCGAAGAGCTTCTCGGCCTTGACGCCATCGGACTCGCTGACACCCTCACCGGTGTAGATGTTGATGAACTCTGCGCCCTTTTCGGCAGCGGCAGCACCCAGCTGCTCCAGCAATTCCTTCAGATCGGGGCCGGTACCGAAGAGTTTGCCGTCCAGCAGCACCAGATAGTCCCCCTCCTTGATGGCAAAGCCATCGAAATCGGAGTTGCGGGCTGCGTAAGTCACCTGAGCCGTGGACACGGTGGCGGCGGCCTCGGTCATGGCGGCGGCGATGACCTGCGGATCTTCCTCATCGGGGTCGAAGCTCATCATAGCGGTAATACCCTGCGGCACGGTGGCGGTAGGCACCACAATAACCTGCTTTTCGGTGAGGCCCTGGCACTGCTGGGCAGCCATGACGATGTTCTTGTTGTTGGGCAGGACAAACACGATCTCACTGGGCGTGCGGTTGACCTCCTGCAAAATCGCCTCGGTGGAGGGATTCATGGTTTGACCGCCGGAGACGATGGTGTCCACCCCCAGGGCACGGAAGGTCTCCTCCAGACCGGTACCCACGCAGACAGAGACGAAGCCGTACTTCTTCTCGGCAGGGGCAAACTCCACTGTTTCCTCGGTGCTGCCTCCCAGCATCAAGTCCTCATTGTCCAGATCATCGGCGCTGTAGGCAGTCTGACCGGCAGCCAGCGCCTCCTTCTGAGAGCGCATATTCTCGATCTTGGCCAGTTCCAGTGTGCCGTACTTCTGTGCCTCACTCAGGGCGAAGCCGGGGATATCGGTATGAACATGGACCTTGAAGCACTCGTCGTCCTCACCGATGACAAGGCTGTCACCGATGCTGTCGAGATACATACGCAGGGGCTCCAGAGACTTCTCCTCGCTGCCCTTGCGGACGATAAAGACGGTGTCGTAAGTAAAGGTGATCTCCTCGTCCAGAGCGGCGAAGTCGGCCTTATCCCGGCTCTCCTCCACTTCCACCACCTCGGGGATCTCCTCGCCGCGGAGGGCGCGCAGCATACCCTCAAGGATGACAAGATAACCCTTGCCGCCGGCATCCACGACACCGGCCTTCTTCAGCACGGGGTTCATCTCGATGGTCTCATCCAGCGTCACATAACCGGCGCGGATGGCCTCTTCCAGCACGAACTCCGCGCAGTTATTCTCCTCGGAGGCCTCCATGGCACGCTGGGCAGCCAGACGGGACACCGTCAGCACCGTACCCTCAGCGGGCTTCATCACCGCGCCGTAAGCGGTGTTGACACCCTCGTTCATGGCGTCGGCCAGTGCCGTACCGTCGGCCTCGGCGACACCCTTGAGGGCCTTGGACATACCACGGAAGAGGAGGGAGAGGATGACGCCGGAGTTGCCGCGGGCACCCCGCAGCAGACCGCTGGCGGTGATCTTGGCAGCCTCCTCAATGGTGGCAGGCTCCGCTTTCTTCAGCTCGGCACAGGCCGTCTGGATAGACAGGGACATATTGGTACCCGTGTCGCCGTCAGGGACAGGGAACACATTCAGGTCATTGATTGCCTGCTTTTCATTGGTAATACAGGCGGCACCGAACAGCACCATCTGCTTGAAGGTGCTGCCGCTGATTCTCTCTATCATTTTTTCTGTGCCCTCCTCACGCGTTACTGACGGAGTCTACGCAGACATTCACATCGCGCACTTCCACACCGGTGTTGCAGCTGACCACATACTTTACCTCGCTCATAATGGCGCGGCAGACCGTGGCGATGTTGACGCCGGCATCCACAATGATGTGCAGTTCGATCGACACCGTGTTATCGGGGTTGTAGGTAACTTTCACGCCCTTGCTCATGGTCTCGGGGCGCAGCAGGTGGACAAGACCGTCGGTCATGGAGCGATAGGCCATGCCCTTGACGCCGAAGCAATTGGTGGCGGCGGCGCCGGTAATGGTGGTGAACACTGTGTTGGAGATGGTGATCTCGCCGTGTTCTCCCTGAAGCTTTATCATAGCAGCCTTCCTTTCTCATCGGAGGTTGATGTGTACAACGATTTACATACGATGACAATTTATTATATACTATCTTATCCGAAATAACAAGTTAAGTTTTCTTTAAATCAAAAAAAGGGTTGGAAATGCTGGCATTTCCAACCCTTTTACCGCTTTTTCTTGTATTATTTTACCATCCGCGGCCGAAGAAATAGCGGAAGAAGTCCTCGAATCCGTCGGGCATCTGGTTGTAATAGTCCTCGTACTGCTCCGGCATCTGGGGCTGCACGGGCGCTGCTTCCTCCCCGGTGGTCTCGGGCTGCTCGTCGAAGGTCAGCTCCGTCTCGTGATACTCCCCATCACGGTAGTAGGTGAGACTTACCGTCTCTCCGGCCTTGTGTCCTTTCTTGGCCATAGACAGGTCGGTCATATCGGTGATGGTTTTGCCGTCCAGCTCGGTGATGATGTCCCCCAGACGGAGGCCGGCGCGGTCTCCTGCACCGCCCTTGACCACCGAGTAGACAAACACGCCCTTATCCAGATCAATGCTGTACTGTGCCGCCATCTCCGCCGTCATGGTACCGGCGGTAATAGCCAGATAGGCCTTGTCGGTAACGGCACCGTTTTCAATGATATCGGTGATGATGGCCTGTACATCGGAGATAGGGATGGCAAATCCCAGACCCTCCACCGTGGTGTTGGAGTAGCTGGAGTACTTGGCAGAGACAATGCCCACCACCTCACCGTAGAGATTCATAAGAGGGCCGCCGGAGTTGCCGGGGTTGATGGCGCAGTCCACCTGCAGCATATTGAAGGGGGTGCCGTCCACATTGATGGCGCGGCCGCTGCTGGAGACGCTGCCCTGAGACATGGAAAAGGTCAGTTCACCCAGGGGATTCCCGATGGCCATGACCCAGTCGCCCACATTTACATCGGCGCTGTTGCCCAAGGTGACGGCAGGCAGCTCCTCACCGTCGATTTTGATGACCGCCACATCGTAGTCGGCGTCGCCGCCGATGATGGTGGCATCGTACTCCTCGCCGTTATAGAGGGTAACGGTGACCTTGGAGGCACCGTTCACCACATGGTGGTTGGTGACGATATAGCCGTCGGCGGTGATGATAAAGCCCGAACCGCTGGAGGCACTCTCCGTCACCTGTCCGAAGACATTGCGGGTGGTGGCGGTGTTGATGGACACAGTGGAATTCACCGTGGAGGCGTAGACCTCGGCGGGATTCATGGCCTGCTGGCCATCCACCTTCTGCACCTCTACCGTCACAGGGGCGCGGTCACTCTGCTGAATGACAGCACTGCCGCGATGCATATTCCGCTGCAGCGCCGCACCGCCAAAGCCGCACAGGCCGCCCAGGATCGCGCAGGCCAGAAGCAGCGCCGCAATTTTCACGCCCTGCTTCTCTTTCTTTTTGAGGGTGGCAGGCCCGGGCTGTGTGTAGGAAGGACGGTAATCGTCCTGAGGGAGATTGCTGGTACGGTTGTAGCGATAGGTACCGTTGATCCGGTCAAATTCATCGTTATACATAGATGGATTCCTCCTTTATTTTTCACGGAAACTGTGGTATGATTCTTCTTGTAGTATATCTTACACAGTTTTCTTAAAATAACCTTTAAAAATCCACGGAGAATTTGAATTTTTTGTGAAAGGTGGTGTCCTCATGCTGCGTCTGGAGGGAATTAAGCTGACTTTGGATGAAAGGGAATCCCAGCTGACGGCCAGAGCCGCTGCGCGTCTGCGCTGCCGTGTCGAGGACATCACGGAGGTGCGTATTCTGCGCAAGGCCATTGATGCCCGTGAGGGGCTCTCCCTTGTCTACACAGTGGCCGTGGAGGTAAAGAACGAGAGTCAGGTCCTCCGCCACTGCCGCGATAAGCGCATCACCACCTATAGGCCGGAGCAGTACCGCCTCCCCGCTCCCGCTTCCTGCCCTCTCCCGCCTGTGGTGGTAGGGATGGGTCCCGGTGGGCTCTTTGCTGCACTGGTATTGGCAAAATGTGGCCTCAAACCCATCGTACTGGAGCGGGGCGAGGCGGTGGAGCAGCGCCGCGAGACAGTGGCGCGCTTCTGGCACGATGGCATCCTCAACACCGAGAGCAATGTGCAGTTCGGGGAGGGCGGTGCAGGTGCTTTCTCCGACGGCAAGCTGAATACCGGCACTAAGGATGTACGCCATCGCTTCATTCTGGAGTCTCTCGTCGCCTGCGGCGCACCGGAGACCATCCTCTACGACGCCAAGCCCCATGTGGGCACCGATATGCTCTATATTGCCCTGCAAAATCTCCGCCGTGAACTGCTGTCATGGGGGGCAGACCTCCGCTTCGGCCATCGCCTTGATGGCATTGAAACAGAAGGAGGTCAGCTGACCGCTCTGCGGATAAGTGCAAAGGGCGAGCACTATACTCTCCCCTGTCACCATGCATTGCTGGCGTTGGGTCACAGCGCCCGGGATACGGTGGAGATGCTGTACCACAGTGGTGTGGCCATGGAAGCCAAGCCCTTTGCTGTGGGCGTTCGCATTGAGCACCGACAGTCGGATATGGATGCGGTACAGTACCGCCAATATGCCGGACATGGCAGCCTCCCTGTCAGCTCCTATAAATTAAGCTGCCATCTCCCCAACGGCCGCAGCGCCTTCTCCTTCTGCGTCTGCCCCGGCGGACAGGTGGTGGCGGCGGCTTCGGAAACGGGGCGCGTGGTCACCAACGGCATGAGCGAATACACCCGCGACAAGGAGAACATCAACGGCGCGCTGCTCATCAATGTCACCCCCGCTGACTTCCCCTCTGACCATCCCTTGGCAGGCATCGCCTTCCAGCGGCAGCTGGAAGAGGCGGCCTACGCCTTAGGTGGCGGCGATTACCGCGCGCCTGCCCAGCGGGTGGAGGATTTTCTCCTCCACCGCCCCACGGAAAAGGCAGGCAGTGTCATCCCCTCCTATCGCCCCGGGGTAACTTACACCGATTTGCACCGCTGTCTCCCGCCTTTTGTGGCCGAGGCCATTGCCGAGGCACTGCCCCTCTTGGGCAGTAAGCTGCGGGGCTACGATGCCCCCGATGCCCTTCTGACGGCGGTGGAGAGTCGTTCCTCCTCCCCCGTGAAGATTCCCCGCGACGAACATTATCAGTGCAATCTCCGCGGCCTGTAGCCCTGTGGTGAGGGGGCAGGCTATGCCGGCGGCATCCTCTCCGCCGCCGCCGACGGTATGCGCTGCGCGGAAGCTATCATAAATGAATTGAAATAAAAAAAGAGACCGCATCCGCGGTCTCTTTTTTATTAGCGAATACCGAAGTTCTCGATGACATAGTCCATATCCTTGTCGCCGCGGCCGGAGAGGTTGATGAGGATAGAGCCCTTGCCCATCTTCTCGGCCAGCTTGATGCCGTAGGCAACAGCGTGGGCGCTCTCGATAGCGGGGATGATACCCTCCATGCGAGAGAGCTTAAAGAAAGCGTCGATGGTCTCTTCATCGTTGATGACATCGTACTTCACGCGGCCTACATCCTGCAGGAAGGCGTGCTCGGGGCCGGAGGAGGGATAGTCGAGGCCGGAAGCCACGGAGTAGACGGGAGCGGGCTCGCCGTTTTCGTCCTTCAGCATGATGGAGTTGAAGCCGTGCATGATGCCCTCGGTGCCGTACTTCAAGCTGGCGGCGTGGTCGCCCAAGGTCGTGCCACGACCGAGGGGCTCAATGCCGTAGATGTCCACGGGGTCGTTGAGGAAGCCGGAGAAAATACCCATAGCGTTGGAACCACCGCCCACACAGGCCACCACGGCATCGGGCAGCTCGCCGGTCATGCCCACGAACTGCTCCCGGGCCTCGATGCCCACCACGCTCTGGAAATCGCGGACCATCAGGGGGAAGGGATGGGGACCGAGGACAGAGCCGATGCAGTAAATGGCGGTTTCGTGCTCGCGGCAATAGGCCTCGAAAGCGGCATCCACCGCCTCCTTCAGGGTCTGGAGACCGTGGGTGACCTCAATCACATTGGCACCGAGAATCTTCATGCGGGCCACATTGGGAGCTTGCTTCTTAATATCCACAGCGCCCATGTAGATGTCGCACTGGAGACCAAAGTAAGCAGCGGCGGTAGCCAGTGCCACACCGTGCTGACCGGCGCCGGTCTCAGCGATGACCTTCTTCTTGCCCATGTACTTGGCCAGCAGTGCCTCGCCCATGCAGTGGTTCAGCTTGTGTGCGCCGGTGTGGTTCAAGTCCTCACGCTTGGCATACAGCTGCACGCCGTTGCCGATGCTGTCGGACAGGCGCTCAAGATGGGAGATGGGGGTGGGGCGACCCTGGAACTCCTTACGGATGCGGCGCAGCTCTGCCACGAACTTGCGGGACTTGCAGATGGTGAAGTAGGCATCGCGAATCTCGTTCATGGCGTTCTGCAGCTCGGGGGTGAGGTAAGAGCCGCCGTATTTGCCAAAATAGCCGTTGGCATCGGGATAGTGCTTAAAATAAGTCTCAAAGTCAACATTGTTCAGCATCATGGTATATTTCCTCCATAGTCATTATGTTATATTGATAGATTTGGTGTGAATTTTCGCATTTCTTAGCATTGCGCCATCGCTTATCCAGCAGCATAGATCTTCCTCCAAAATAAAAACGCCCTTGATAGACTGTAAAAGTCTATCAAGGACGAATAAATCAGCTTTATCCGCGGTGCCACCTTGTTTAGCGCAAAAGCACTCACCTCTTCGCGTGCTAACACACGCGCGCAGTTGGTAACGGCTGCGAGTCCCGTCAAAAGCTACTGACCTGTAATCGGTGTTCACCCTGCCCTCGTGAGTCCATTCCCTCATCCGCTCCGCCGCCGCACTTACACCAACCGTCGGCTCTCTTCGCGCGTTGCGAACAGGTACTCTTCTCACTCATCGGTTTAAAAGTATACGCCTACTCTAGCACTTTCCCCAAGGATTGTCAACCCCCGTTGTGGAATTCTTACAAAGCACGCAGGAACTCGGGCTTCAAGCCCTTGCCTTCCAAGCCACGCTGCACCTGTTGGAGCATCAAGTCTCGGTCACGGTTCAGCGTACCCTTCAAGGAGAGGTAGTTGCTGGCGTGGTTCATGCGGAACACGCTACCCTCGGCATCAATATGCTGCAGGAACAACTCCGTCTCTTTCAGTACCTCCACGGGGCCCAGAACGGTGAAGCTCCCCTCCTGTACCCACTTCTGCAGCGGCGTACCGTTCTCCACCATCAAGGTCAGAAGGCCGATATACTCCGGCTTCATCTCGCTGAGGGCTTTGGCTGTGCCGATGGCGTGCTCACGCCACAGCTCCACGCTGCCCAGACCGGAAATAGCGGTGACAGACAGGGCCATCCCGCAGCGGCGGGCCTTCTGTCCGGCGGCAACAATGGCGGCGCTGTCGTGTCCCTTGGTCATCTTCTCCAACACCGCATCACAGCCACTCTCCAGCCCCATATAGACCATCTGCAGGCCCCGCTCACGGAGAAGGCGCAGTTCCTCCTCGGTTTTGATCTGCAAACTGGTGGGAGAGGCATAGCAGGTAACACGCTCACACTCGGGGAACAGCCCGTAGACCATGCCGAGGATGGTGATCAGATCCTCCGTTTTCCGCATGAGGGCATCGCCGTCCGCAAGAAACACCCGCTGCACATGGCGATACACCTGCCGTGCCATCTCAAAATCCTCTCGGATCTCCTCCATAGGCCGCATGGCAAAATGCTTGTCATCATACATATCGCAGAAGGCGCAGCGGTTGTGGCTGCAGCCGTAGGTCACCTGCACGATGAGGCTGTAGGCCTCACTGGGGGGACGGTACACTTTTCCCTTATATCGCATAAAAAGTCCTCCTGAAAATCCTTTATTTCTTCTCCTTCACAAAAAAGGAAGCACCAAACAGCCCCACCATCACGGCAGCATACAGCTTATAGCACACTCGCCATTGCTCTGCACCGAAGGCATAGTTTCCGATATAGATGGTTCTGCCAAGATTTGGCGCAGAGAGGGCACAGAAAACAAACACAACAGCAATAAACAGCATCACCAGCGCAACCAGCCGCAGTTTCCATTTCGTTTTCACAGCCAACTCTCCTTTGTTTTTCTACAGTATAGCAGAAATCCCCGCCGCGCTCAAGAGCATATTCTCCTGCCACGCCTCATAGAGTCTAAGGAAATCAACCAACGAGGTGGCCAATGTTATGAATAATTTCAATCGCGTACAGCTCTGCGGCACGGTAAAAACGGCACCCCAATTCAGCCATGAGAATCACGGTCTGCACTTCTATACATTCTCTCTGGCCATTCCCCGCCTCAGCGGTGTGGATGATGTACTGCCGATTCTGCTGCCAGAACCGATGTGGAAAGTCTCTGCCTTTGATGCGGGGGATACGGTAACGCTGCAGGGGCAGCTTCGCTCCTTTAACAACCGCAGCGGTGAGGGGCACCGCTTGCTGCTGTCGGTGTTTCCCCACAGCCTGCAGCCGGGAGGGCAAGTACCCTTCAACCAGATTCAGCTCTCCGGCGTAATCTGCAAGCCGCCCTCCCTGCGGCGCACACCTCTGGGACGGGAGATTTGCGATGTGCTGTTGGCAGTAAATCGCCGCTATGGTCGCGCCGACTATCTCCCCTGTATTGCATGGGGCGCTGTGGCGCAGCAGGTAGCTGCCTGCGCCGTAGGCGAACGGTTGACGGTGGAGGGGCGGGTACAGAGCCGCACCTATACCAAGCAGACGGAGGACGGAGCGGTGGAGCACACCGCCTACGAGGTGTCCATCATGCGCCCCGCCGAGGAAGAGGAATTTCTCTTATAATGGAAAAGCGCCCATGTGGGCGCTTTTTCTATGTTCAAATTTTACTTCCCCAGTTGATAGAACGCCACCGCTGAGGCCGCCGCCACATTGAGGGAGTCCACCCCGTGGGACATGGGGATGATGGCGGTATAATCGCAGCCGGCAATGGTGGAATCGGCAAGGCCGTCCCCCTCCGTACCCAGCACCACTGCCAGTTTCTCCGCCTCCATGAGACGGGGATCGTCAATGGGGATACTATCCTCCTTCAAGGCCAGTGCCACTGTTTGGAAGCCATACTTCCGCAACAGTGCCATGCCTCCCTCAGGCCAGGGTGCATCGGCGGGGAAGTAGGTCCAGGGAACCTGGAACACGGTACCCATGCTGACACGGGTGGCGCGGCGATAAAGGGGATCGCTGCCCTCCGTGCTGAGAAGCACCGCATCCATACCCAGTGCGGCAGCAGAGCGAAAGATGGCGCCAAGGTTGGTGGGGTTCATCACATTCTCCAGTACCGCTACACGGCGGGCGCGTTGCAGGATCTCTTCCACCTCAGGCAGCGGCGGACGGCGCATGGCGCAGAGCATACCGCGGGTTAGCTTAAAACCCGTCAGCTGCTCCAATACCCCCAGCTCCGCCGCGTACACCGGCACATCACCGCAGCGGGCGATGATCTCGCTGCCGCGACCCTCCACATGCTTGACCTCCATCAGGAGGGACACCGGGATACAGCCTGCATCCAGGGCGCGACCGATGACCAGTGGGCTCTCGGCAATAAAGAGGGCCTCAGTGGGGTCGGCGCGGTTCAACAACTGGTTCTCCGTGGCCCGGGCATAGATGTCCAGGGCAGGGTCTAAAAAATCGGTAACAGGAATAAAAGAACTCATACGATACTCACTCATTTAAAAACTTCAGCAACTTCTCCTGGAAACTGTGGTAGAAGGGCTTCTCGTACATAGCCACATGGGCTGCACCGGGGATGCACTCCACTGCAGAGCCATCTGGCAGACGAGGCAGCATGGGCAGGGTCACGGGCAGATTCACATAGGGATCCCGATCACCGAAAAGGGCCAGTGTAGGCACAGAGATGGCCTCCACATCAATCAGCATCACCCCGGGATCTACCAGCAGATCCCGCCGCCCGCCGTTGGGGCTGCTGTCTCCATCGTAACGCCAGCAGGCAGAGCAGAACATATCCAGTATGATGGGCTCGACAATGGTCAGGTCGATATTGCCTGCAGCATCTGCCTGAAAATCCTCCGCCGCATGGGCCCAGGTGTTGCGGTGGAAGGGTTCGGTGACGGGAATATCTCCCACGCCGGTGAGGATGGGCGCCACGAGCACCAGCTTGCGGATATGCCGGGGATACTTCTTCACAAATCGCGAGGAGGTTACCGTCCCCCAGCTCCAGCCGAGGAGGTCAATTTTCTCACAGCCACTCTCTGCCACGATTCGCTCTACGGCGGCGCAGATATCCTCGGCGGCATAGTCCGTGTTGGGCAGGAAACCATCCTCCACCGCACCGGAGCGGCCATAACCGGCGATATCGAGGCTCCACACGGCATAGCCGTTGCGCGCCAGCAGTCGGGAGAGGCTATAGTCACGGTAGTCAATGTCGAACTCACGGGAGGAATAGGTCACGCCGTGGATCAGCAGAATGTGTCGCTCCGGCACAGCATCGGCCATTGTAAGGCAATCCAGATGCAGGGCAACGCCGTTGCGGACGAGGGGAAACTCCTGGTAAGTGTACATTCCTTGCCACCTCCTTGTTTGGGGATAGTATACCGCAAAAGGGCGGGATGTGCAATATTTGTCAAGAGAAAAGAAAAGCCCCGCCCATTAAAGGCGAGGTTCTTCATCGGGAATATAGGTGGCGATGTCGCTCAAAGTGCAGTCCAGTACGGCGCAGAGCTTATTGAGCGTCTTGGTCTCCATATTTTCATTGGCACGCAGGCGGCGAATGGTCTTGCTGTCGATACCGCACTTCTCGCGGAGCATGTAGGTGGTCACACCCTTGGCCTCCATCGTCTGCCACAATTTATCAAAACAAATCATACTGCACCCTCCACATTGACTTTTATCATTATGGGGGTTATAATCTTTTCTATTAAGGGGATATAATCCCCATATTCAATAGGGGATGCAGATATGCCCGATTATAAAGAGATGTATTTTAAGCTGTTTCGTGCCACCGAAAAGGCAATGGAGATTTTAATTGATGCACAGCGAGAATGTGAAGAGATGTATATAAACGCACCGACACCAGAAATCGTGGTTCTCCCGCCTTTGGAGAGTGAAGAAGAATAGAAAACAAGCAGCCAACTTTCGAATCCCTTTATAGAAGAAAAAGCTGTCAATTCTGCATGGGGAGAGCTCGAGAGGGGAGGGTATGCCCCTCTCGTATAAAATGAAGCCGCGCGCTAAACAAAAAAGACGCCTGTTAGGCGTCTTTTGTTTGGCGCAGCGGGAGGGATTCGAACCCTCGTGCGGTTGCCCGCAAACTGATTTCGAGTCAGCCCCGTTATGACCACTTCGATACCGCTGCATATCAACTTTAATAGTATACCATAAACTGTGCTGCGGTGCAACGGCTATTTTCTCTCCCTCCTCCCCTGTCTTTCACTTTTTTGCCTCTTTTTGCATTTTCTCCTTGACATCGTGAGGGTGGTATGCTATGATATCAAAGCTGACAATTTACGGAGGGTATGCGGGTGTAGCACAATGGCCAGGGCACCAGCCTTCCAAGCTGGGGATGCGGGTTCGATTCCCGTCACCCGCTCCAACTTGTTCATTTGCGCCAGTAGCTCAGTTGGATAGAGCAACTGCCTTCTAAGCAGTAGGCCAGGGGTTCGAGTCCCTTCTGGCGTGCCAATTTTGTCAGTAATCAAGATCCCACGTGGACAGACGTGGTGGGTATAGCTCAGTTGGTTAGAGCACCGGATTGTGGTTCCGGGTGTCGTGGGTTCGAGTCCCATTACCCACCCCACCAAATCAGGGATTGGGCATCGATCCCAATCCCTGATTCTTTTTATCCACATAGGGGTGTCGCCAAGTGGTAAGGCAAGGGACTTTGACTCCCTCATCCGCTGGTTCGAGTCCAGCCATCCCTGCCAACGCAAAACAAGGCCCACGCCTTCACATAGATGCTTCGTTAGCTCAGTAGGCAGAGCACCTGCCTTTTAAGCAGGGTGTCCGGGGTTCGAATCCCCGACGAGGCACCAAAAGACCGCTCCACCGCAGGTGGGGCGGTTTTTTGATACTTTGCATGGGCTTTCGCCGAACCCCGGACACCACATTGAGCGAAGCGGAAGAAACGAAGTGTCACTGCGGAGCAGTGGCACTTCCGGGGTTCGAATCCCCGACGAGGCACCAAAAGACCGCTCCACCGCAGGTGGGGCGGTTTTTTGATTCTTTGCCTCCGGGGAGTCGAAGTTTATCCCCGGAGGGGAAATCCCCGACGAGGCACCAAAAAAGCACTCCGCCGTTGGCGGGGTGCTTTTTTGATTTTCATAAAATCCTCATAATCAAATCGGCAAAAAGCTCGCAATGACAAAGATCAGGCCGCCGCAGAGCATGATCGCTGTGGAATAGCCCATGATGTCCTTCGCTTTCAGTCCCGTAATTCCAAGAAGTGCGATGGCCCAAAAGGGCTGGCACATATTGGTGCAGGTGTTTCCGTAGCCAACCATCAAGCAGGTCTTGATTACATCTGCATCCATCATTTTTGCCGATGCCACCGCAATGGGGCCCTGTACGGCCCACTGTCCACCGCCGGAGGGAACGAACATATTGATGATTGCCGCAGACAGGAATGTCCAAAAATAAAAGGTCACAGGCGTGGAGATGGACACGATTGCCGAGGAGAGGATCCCCACAAGACCGGAGTATTTTATCATTCCCTGAATGCCCGCGTACAGAGGGAA
>JAFQCJ010000016.1 GCA_017416445.1 Oscillospiraceae bacterium
ACCGGTCATGCCGGCAGAACCGAAGCCTGCGTTGAACAGATCGCCGATGTTCAGCACGACGTACTTGATGCAGTAGCCGCCCAGTGCGCAGTAGAAGAACAGGATGAAGAATGCAGAAGCGATACCCATCCAGCCCATCCAGCTGAACTTCTTGCTGATGATCTTGTAAGCGCCGACAGCGCCCTGACCGGTCTTACGACCGATGGCCAACTCGCCCAGCATGATGATGAAGCCGCAGAAGACAGCCAGCACCAGGTAGATCAGCAGGAAGGTGAAACCACCGTTTGCGCCCATCTTGTTGGGGAAGCCCCAGATGTTACCCAGGCCAACGGCGGAGCCAACAGCGGCCATGATAAAGCCGAAATTGGACTTAAAGCCTTTTCTTTCCATAGTTTTCTCTCCTTTTAAAAAAGTGTGTTTCCCGTCAGCGACAGGAAACTTTGGTTGTGTTATCCGTAGAGAAAATACAATAATTTCGCCCACGGATACAACTATGGGACCATACAGGAAGTATACAGGATTTGTCTGCTATGCGCAATTAGCAAAATTAATAAAATTTCAGCGGCACTTTTTATCTTTTTAACATTCTATGAACGAAAATTTGAAAAAACTATAGGTTATTCTAATGATATCTTTTGCGCGGTTCGCCACAACGACCACATGAAAATGAAAAAAATTCTCTTGCAGAGAAACACTGGGTCGGGGAGGGGAAGGGAAAATGCACTTGCAATCGTTCAGAAAGTATGGTACAGTGCGTTAAGAGCTGTACTGCTGTTAATCAAGTGTGGCTCGATGACAACTGAATAGCGACAAACCATTATTTCTGTCTCCGCCGCAAGACATGGCGGAGAGAAGGAGAAGAACATGAAAAAAGCAATTTCTCTTTTCCTGTCACTGGTAATGCTCTGCGCTGTACTCTGCGCCTGCGGAGACGGCAGCGGAAAAGGTGACGAAGGAAGTAACGGCTTGCAGGATGCGCGAAAAGCCGCCAACGAGATCGTTGTGGCCATCGCGCAGGACCCGGAAGACAGTCTTGACCCCCACGCAGCAGCGTCGGCAGGAACCAGAGAGGTCTTATTCAATATCTATGAGGGCTTGGTGAAAACAGGCCCCACAGGTGAGTTGATCCCCGCCGTAGCGGAGAGCTACAAGGTTTCTGAGGATGGACTGGTCTACACCTTCACTTTGCGTGAGGGCGTCAAGTTCCACAACGGCGAACCGGTAACGGCGGAGGATGTGATCTATTCGCTGAACCGCTGCGCCGAACATTCGGGGGATTCTGCCCTGAAGTCGGCGTTTTCTGCTATCTGTGACCTGCAGGCAATGGATGAAAAGACCGTTTCCTTCCGTCTTGAACAGCCCGATATGGAGCTAATCTATTTCATGACGGCGGCCATTATTCCCGCAAATTCCGATCAGCTGTCCTCCTATCGCCCCGGCACCGGTCCCTTTGTGCTGACGGAACGCACTCCGCAGGAGAGTATCGTGCTGGAGCGCTTTGCCGACTACTGGGGTGAGCAGGCCGGTGTAGAGAAGGTAACCTACCGTATCTACGAGGACATGACTGCCCTCATGATGGCACTCAAGGGCGGCAGTGTGGATGTGTGTGCCCATCTGACCTCTGCGCAGACGGCGCAGCTGGGTGAGGCGTTCACTATTTTGGAGGACACCATGAATCTGGTGCAGGCGGTGTATCTCAATAACGCCGTGGAACCCTTTAACAATGTCAAGGTCCGTCAGGCACTGAGCTATGCCATTGACCGGCAGATGATCATGGATGTGGTCTTTGACGGACACGGCGCCGCCATCGGCAGCAATATCTATCCCAAGCTGGAGCGCTACTTCATGCCTGAGCTGGTGGAGTATTATCCCTGTGATCCCGATAAGGCCAAGGCATTGCTGGTCGAGGCCGGATATCCCGACGGGTTTGACATGACCATCACGGTTTCGTCCAACTACCAGCCTCACATGGACACCGCCGAGGTGGTGGTGCAGCAGCTTGCTGCCATCGGTGTTCGTGCCAAGGTGCAGCCGGTGGATGCCACCACATGGTACTCCGAGGCCTATACCAACCGCCAGTTCCAGTCTACCATCACAGGCCTGGATGCCAAGAATATCACTGCCCGCGCCATGCTGGAACGCTTTGTCTCCGACAACGGCAAGAACTTTATGAACTACAACAACCCCGCCTACGATGCCCTCTATCAGCAGGCCCGCAGTGCCACCGATGAGGACACCCAGACGGCAGCCTACAAGGCCATGGAGCGGATGCTGACAGAGGATGCTGCCAACCTGTACATTCAGGATATGGCAGACTTCGTGGCAGTACGCCCCGACCTGCAGGGATATACCTTCTATCCCATCTACGCCCAGGATCTGGCAAAGCTCCACTACGCCGACTAATCTTTAGAACCGGAAAGAGATGATGACCATGAAGAACATCGTAAAGAAAGTATTGATGATGATTCTCACCATGGTCATCGTCTCTTTCTTCGCTTTTTTGGCTTTCCAGATCATTCCCGGTGACCCTACCACCAAGATTTTGGGAAGTGAGGCCACTGCCGAATCGGTGGCGGCACTTCGGGCCGAGCTGGGGCTGGACCGCCCCTTCTTCGTGCGGTATTTTGAGTGGATCACTAACGCTTTGCAGGGCGATTTTGGCCGCTCCTACATTTATAATATGTCGGTTTCGGAACTGCTGCAGGGAAAACTCTGCGTTACCATGCTCTTAACGGCTATCGCTTTCTTGATGATCGTGGTGCTGTCCATTCCTCTGGGATTGGCGGCGGCCTCCTGCCGCAGCCCCTGGGTTGACCGTGCCTTTACGGTGTTGGGACAGCTGGTGATGGCAGTTCCGCCTTTCTTCATCGGTATTCTGCTGACGCTGCTGTGCGGACTTGTGCTCCATTGGTTCGATCCCGGTACCTTCATCAGCCCTGCCGATGATTTTGGAAGAAGTGTGGTCTATCTCCTCTATCCTGCCCTTGCTATCGCCCTGCCCCGGGTGGCTATGACGATGAAGATGCTTCGCTCTTCCATTGGCGGCGAGATGAACAAGGACTATGTCCGCACTGCCTACAGCCGCGGTAACACCCGTCTTGCCACCCTCTACCGCCATGTGCTGCGCAACGCCGTGGTCCCCACCGTGGCATTCCTTGCCATGACGGCGGCGGATATTGTAGCCGGTTCCGTCATTATCGAGCAGGTCTTTGCCATCTCCGGTATCGGTCGGCTGCTGCTGACCTCCATTTCCAACCGCGACTTTCCGGTGGTACAGGCCATCGTGGTGATCCTAGCGCTGGTAGTGGTGTTGGTGAACTTCCTTGCCGACATCCTCAATCAGCGGCTGGATCCGCGGCTGCGGCTGCAGTAAGGAGGTGGCGGATATGTTATTGAAACAGCGCAACACTTCCTTCCGTATCGGATTGTGTATTGCCGCCTGTATCGCGGCCATGGCACTGGTGGGATATGTGTGGACACCCTATGACCCCGATATGATTATAGGAAGCGAGAAGTTCCTCGCTCCTTCTCTGCGTCATCTTTTTGGTACTGATAATTTTGGCCGTGACATTTTTTCCCGCACCATGGTGGGGATCGGCACAACCTTCTTTATCGCCGTAGGTACAGTGTTTATCGGCGGTGTGGTGGGGATTATCGTGGGAGCCTTCACCGGCTATTTCGGCGGCGTGGTGGACGAGGTACTCATGCGCATCAACGATGCCCTCACCGCATTTCCCAATATCCTGCTGGCCCTGGTATTTATCGCGGTACTGGGTTTTGGCAAGTACAATGTGATCCTGGCACTGGGTGTGGCATTCATTCCCAGCTTTGCCCGTGTGGTGCGCACCGAATTTGCCCGTCACCGGAATATGAATTATGTGAAATCTGCCCGTTTGATGGGCGCAGGCCACCTGCGGATCATCTTCCGCCACATTCTGCCCAACACGCGCGGTGTGCTGCTGCCGGCACTGATGATCGGCTTTAATAATGCTGTACTGGCAGAGGCCAGTATGAGCTATCTGGGTATCGGTGTGTCCGCCCCTGATGTATCTCTGGGCTATATGCTCAAGGAGGCACAGAGCTATATGCTTACAGCACCCTGGTATGTACTCTGCGTAGGCCTCGTCATCGTACTGCTGATCTTAGGCGTCAGCATGATGGGTGACGGTATGGGAAAGGGGGAGAAGTAATGCTGGAAATCCATGATCTCCATATCCGTTTCCATGACGCCGATCACGAGGCAGTGCGCGGCATTGACTTGACAGTCGATACCGGTGAGATCGTAGGGTTAGTGGGGGAGAGCGGCAGCGGCAAGACCGTTACTGCCATGGTCATCTCCTCCCTCATGCCGCTTAATAAAGCCGCCGTAACAGGCGCGGTGCTGCTGGATGGCGAGGACTTACTGAAATTGGACGAGAAGTCCATGCGTAAAAAGCAGGGCAGCGACATCTCTGTGGTGTTCCAGGAGCCTATGACCGCTATGAATCCTGTTATGCGTATCGGCCCGCAGGTGGAAGAAGCGCTCCGTGTTCACACGGACTTACCAAAGACCGAGCGCCGTCAACGGGCCCTGCAGGCACTGCGGGATGTGGATCTGGACAATGTGGAAGAGCTCTATAATAAATACCCGCATCAGCTCTCCGGCGGTATGCTGCAGCGCGTCATGATCGCAGCGGCTATCGTCTCCGAGCCGAAACTGCTGCTGGCGGATGAGCCCACCACGGCATTGGATGTGACCATTCAGGCCCAGATCCTGGAGTTGCTGCAGCGGCTCAATCGGGAGCGGGGGATGTCGATCCTCTTCATCTCCCATAACCTCAATGTGGTGCGCAAGCTCTGCTCCCGCGTTGCAGTGATGGAAAAGGGTCTGATCGTAGAGCAGGGTGACACGGAGCAGGTCTTCCGTGAGCCCCGGGCGCCCTATACACAGCGGCTCATCGCCGCCATACCGACGAGGAAAAAGCTATGGTAGACAAGGCTGTGGACAATGTATTGGAGGTAGAGAACCTCAATGTGTGGTATCGCGGCAGCTCCCTGAAGAAAGAGCGGCAGCATGTACTCCACGATGTGTCCTTTACGCTGCGGCGTGGGGAGATACTGGGCCTGGTGGGGGAGAGCGGCAGCGGAAAGTCCACCCTGGGTCGGGCCATCCTTGGCATGGAGAAGGATGTAGAGGGTACTGTGCGCCACTACACCAAGCGCCCCCAAATGGTGTTTCAGGACCCGGCGGGCAGCCTCAACCCCTCCTTTACGGCGGGGCGCTCTCTCAGTGAACCCCTGTATATTTACGGGAAGTACGACAAGACGGAGGTAGAGCGTCGCGTTCGCGAGACACTGCAGATGGTAGGGTTGGAGGACGCGCACTACGACCGCTATCCCCATGAACTCTCCGGAGGACAGAAGCAGCGCCTGTGCATTGCCATTGCCCTTATTCAAAAGCCGGGGCTCATTGTGGCCGACGAGCCGGTATCGGCACTGGATGTGACTATTCAGGCCCAGATTTTGCAGCTTATCGCCAAGCTGCGCCGGGAGTTGGGGATTTCCTACCTCTTTATCTCCCACGATCTCAATGTGGTCTATCAGCTCTGTGAACGCTGCCTCGTGATGAAGAACGGTTGCATCGTGGAGCAGGGAGCAGTGGAGCAGCTGTTTGATGCCCCCCAGCATCCCTATACGAAAGAATTGCTCCGCGCAGCAGAGTAAGGAGGACGCTATGGACGCAACCACAAAGGAAAAGCTGATGACCCTGGCTGCTGCTGCCGAGCCTTTCGACATCCACAACCACTTCCGTATTGTGGATGTGGACGATGGTGTGAGTACGGTGGTGCTGGACATCCACCCTGAGTCGCTGAATATTTGGGGTACGCCCCATGGAGGCCTTCTCTACACCATGTCGGATGTGGCCTGTGGTGCTGCGGTGCTGACCTTGCGGCCTGAGAGCCATGTCACCGTCAGCGGCAGTATGGACTATCTCAATCCCGCCCCTGCTGCAGGTTGTGTGATCGCCACGGGACGGGTGACCAAGCTGGGCGGCCGCCTGGCCTACTGCGACTCAGAGCTGCGAAGCGAGGAGGGTAAGCTGATTGCTACAGGCCGCGCCGTTATGTGCTTCACGGGAACGAAATTACTATGAGATGGTTTTCCGGACAATATAAAAAACACCACATTTGGCTCGGCTGCCTCGTGGTGTTTTTTGTGCTGTTTGCGCTGCTGCGCCGCAGCAGCGCGGTGATGAATTTCTTAGCCTTTTCCGTTGTGCTGCCGGTGATGCAGTGCCTTGCCCGTCTCTGCAGCGCAGTGGATTTCTCCGTGGCCGAGGTGTTGATCTTTTCCGCTGTCTGGGTGGCGGTGTGGTATGCCATATGGCAGCTACGGAAGCGACGGTATATCCGCCTTGTGGTGACGCTGGTGGAGGTGGCTGCCACAGTGGCAGCCTGTGCCTGTCTGCTGTGGGGCAGCTTTTATGGGGCAGACGGATTTCAGGAAAAGTCCGGCCTTGCCGCCCGGGGCGGCACGGTGGAGGAATTGACCGCGGTGACGGAGCATTTTGCCGCCGGGGTCACCGAATATGCCCACCGGGTGGAGCGGGATTGGCAGGGGGTATTCGCTGTTCCGTACCGGGATGTGCTCGCTCTGGCGGAGAAGAGCTATGAGGGGGTGTCAGAGCTGTTTCCCTGTTTGAATGATGCGGTGCTGACGCCCAAGCCGCTGGCGATGTCCCGGGTCCTTAGCGCCATGGACTTCACCGGCTTTTACTTCGCTTTTACCGGCGAGTCCAATGTGAATGTGGACAGCCCCCGCTGCTATCTGCCTGTCACCGTCTGCCACGAACAGGCCCACCAGCAGGGCATTGCCTCGGAGCAGGAATGCAATTTTGTGGGCATCATGGCGGCCATCACCTGCGATGACCCCGCCTATCGCTACTCCGGCTATCTGATGGGCTATGTCTACCTTTCCAACGCCCTTTATCGTGCAGACCGAGAGGCGTGGCAGACCATTCGTGACACCATCCCGCAGGAGGTACTTATTGATTTGCAGTACCACCGCCTCTACTGGGCCCAGTTCGAAGGGCCGGTAAAAACCGTGTCCACCACCGTTTACGACGGCTTTTTGAAAGCCAACGGTTTGGAGGATGGAATTGCCAACTATGGCACAGTGGTTGACCTGCTGTTGGGGTATTTTGCATGAAAAAACCAAGGTACGAGGAATCGTACCTTGGTTTTTTGTATGTGTTTCTTACAGACCGGGGATACCCAGACCACCGGTAAAGGCGTTCATGGACTTGCTCATGGCATCCTCCGCCTGACGCAGTGCCTCATTTACGGCGCTGACCACCAGATCCTGCAGCATCTCCACATCCTCGGGGTCCACAACCTCGGGCTTGATGTTGAGGGCCTTCAGTTCCTTCTTGCCGCTGACCACGGCCTCCACGGCGCCGCCGCCAACAGTAGCGGTAAAGTCGGTGTTCTCCACATCCTCCTGTGCCTTAGCCATCTGCTGCTGCATCTGCATGATCTTCTGCTGCATCTGCTGCTGGCGCATCATCTGACCCTGAGAGCCACTGAAACCGCCTCTTGCGCTGTATCCTTTTGCCATTGTTCTGTTCTCCTTATGTGTAAATTTATTTGATTTTGAAACTTTCCAGAGTTTTACCCTTGGCCATCAGTTCCTCCAGTGCGTCGGCAGGAGGGGCAACAGGCTCTTCCCACGGCGGTGTTTCAACAGGGGCTACCGTCACGGGTTCTGCCTTGGGCGGAGGTGTGGGTGTGGGTGTGGGGCGGTTGACCTTCTTCTCCGTCTTGGGCACATCACCAACGGAGAAACTCACCCGGATTTCGTGGCCTACTTCCCGGGCAGTGACTTCCTGCAGAACGGAAATGACCTCCGGTTTGTCCAGCGAGGTCTTGACAAAGTCGTTCTGACACAGCACCTTCAAATGATCATCCTCCAATATACCGCCGGCCATATTGAGGAAAACACGGAGGCTTACGCTAAGGCGACCCTTATACTGGTCAATGAGGCGGTTCCACACACCGTTGTCGCCTGCGGGTGAAGCCGGTGCTGTCTTGGGCTGGGGTACGGGGGAGGATTTCACCACAGGGGCAGGCGCATCGGGAATGTCAAAGACACGCTCGCCGTATTCCTCCGGCATGGGAGGCTCATCGTACCGGGTCTCGATGGGGAGGACCTGTCGCGCAGGTGCGGGCTTTGGCGCGGCAGCTTTCGGCTGCTCTGCAGGGACAGTGCCCGCCGCATTCACGGTGATGCCGCCCTCTTCCAACGCCGCCACACGGGCATTCAGCGCATTGAGATCGCCGCAGAGACTCTCGTTGCACAGCCGCAGGAGACAGAGTTCTGCATCGGTGCGGGGGCGGGTGCTGTCGCCCAGCGCGGCGCAGCAGCGCTGCAGCGTCTCGGTTATAAAGAGGAACCGCTCCAGCGGAGTGTCTGCCGTCAGTTCCAGCAGTGTTTTGGTATCGTACAGCCCTGTCAGCAGGGCACGGGCGCCGTCGGGAGCGGCTTTTATCATAGTCAGCTCACGGCCAAGATCGCTGAGTTCTCCCAACAGGGCAGCGACATCCTTGCCATCGCGGTAGAGTTTGTCGAAGAGGGCAAGGGCGTCGGCGGCGCGGCGCTCCAGAGCGCAGCGCATCAGTTGAACCGTCTGGACGCTGCCGGCCAGACCCAACACCTGTAAAACTGCGCGGCTGTCTACCATTTCTCCGGCAGCTCGGCACTGATCCAAAAGGGACAGAGCATCCCGCAGCGCGCCGTTTGCCATGCGGGCGAGGAGCTCTGCGCCATCGCCGGTCAAACGGATCCCTTCACTCTCAGCCACATGCAGCAGCTGCTGCTCCATGTCACGGGGCAGGATCCGCTTGAAGGCGAATCGCTGGCACCGGGAGAGAATGGTGGCGGGAACTTTGTGCAGTTCTGTGGTGGCGAGGATAAAGAGAAGATGCTCCGGCGGCTCCTCCAGGATCTTCAACAAAGCGTTAAAGGCCTCGCGGGTCAGCATGTGTACCTCGTCGATGATATACACCCGCTTGCGGAGAACGGCGGGGGTGTAGATGGCCTCTTCCCGCAGTGCCCGGACATAGTCCACACCGCTGTTGGAGGCGGCATCCAGCTCTGTTACATCCAGCGCTGTGGCGCTGTCGATGGCGCGGCATGCCTCACAGCTGCAGCAGGGGGCACCGTCAATGGGGCTTTCGCAGTTGACGGCCTTGGCCAGAATACGGGCGCAGGTGGTCTTGCCTGTGCCGCGGGTACCGGTAAAAAGATAGGCATGGGAGGTGTGCCCTGTGGCCACCTGACGGCGGAGGGTATCGGTGATATGGGCCTGTCCCACCACCTCATCAAAGGTGCGGGGACGCCATTTGCGGTACAGCGCCTGATACATGAGCCTGCCTCCCTTACATAACGGTAAAAATAGAAGTCCTCCGCAGACGGCTACAGAACCGGCACCCTCGCGGCACATGGTGATCCCTCTTAATGCTGCTCGGTTCCCCGCCTGACATGATTCGTGGGCATCCATTGCGCGAGACCGGTTCCGCAGCCGTCTGCGGAGGACTCTTTTCCTATTCTATACCAAAAGTTTCGTTTTGGCAACTATGAGTTTTCCCGAAGAGTCTTGCTTTTTTTCAAAAAAAGTTTATGATGATACTGATATATTCTGCGCAGCCACTGGCGCGCTTGAAAAGAAGGGTTTGCTATGACAAAGATTGATATTATTTCCGGTTTCCTCGGTGCGGGTAAGACCACCCTCATCAAGAAACTCCTGGGCGAGGCATTTCAGGGCGAGAAACTGGTACTCATCGAGAATGAGTTCGGCGAGATCAGTATCGACGGCGGCTTCCTGAAAGAGAGCGGTGTGCAGGTCTCCGAGATGTCCTCCGGCTGCATCTGCTGCTCTCTGGTGGGCGATTTCGCCACGGCACTGAAGGATGTGAAGGAGCAGTTTGCACCCGACCGCATCCTCATTGAGCCCTCCGGTGTGGGTAAGCTCAGTGATGTGATCGCCGCTGTAGAAAAGACGGCTGCCGAGTCCGGCGATATGTGCCTTAACAGCTATACTACCGTAGCTGACGGCGCCAAGGTGAAGATCTACATGAAGAACTTCGGTGAGTTCTACAACGACCAGATCGAGTCCGCCGGTACCATCATCCTCTCCCGTACCCAGAAGCTGACCCAGGAGAAGCTGGAGAGTGCCGTGGCAATGCTTCGTGAGAAGAACGGCGAGGCCGCTATCATTACCACGCCGTGGGATGACATTGACGGCAAGACCGTCCTTGCCGCTATGGAGAAGGTGTCTCTGGCTGACAAGATGATGGAGGAGATGCACCGCCATCACGACCATGAGCATCATCACCATCATCATGACCATGACCATGAGTGCGACGATCCCCACTGCGATTGCCATCACCATGACCACGATCACGAGCATGAGCACCATCATGAGCACCATCATCATGACCATGACGAGCACTGCGACTGCCACGACCATGAGCATCATCACCATCATCATGACCATGACCACGAGTGCGATGATCCCCATTGCAGCTGCCATGACCACGATCACCATCATCACCACGCCGACGAGGTGTTCACCTCCTGGGGCACAGAGACGGTGAAAGTCTATACCGAGAAGCAGATCCAGACCATCCTTGAGGCGCTGGACAGCGGCGAGTACGGTTCTGTCCTCCGCGCCAAGGGCATCGTTTCCGCCGAGGGCGGCAAATGGCTCCACTTCGACTATGTGCCCCAGGAGTATGAGGTGCGCTTCGGTGCTGCCGACTATACCGGCCGCCTCTGCGTTATCGGTGCCGAGCTGAAGGAAGACAAGCTCTCCCGGCTCTTTGCCCTGTAAGGAGTGAACAACATGGATATTCCTGTTTATCTCATTGCCGGATTTCTGGATGCCGGCAAGACCGAGTTCATCCGCGGCATCCTTGCCGACGGCTTTGCCCGGGAGGATCGCACCCTCCTCATCATCTGCGAAGAGGGGGAGAAGGAATACGACGGCGCGGTGCTGGACAATGTCTTTACCTGCCGGGTGGAGGACTCCGAGGATATGACCCCCGAGTTTTTCAAAAAGCTGGAAAAGCAGTATAAGCCCAAGCAGATCATCATTGAGTACAACGGTATGTGGGCCATTGAACCCCTGTACCGTCAGGGTTTGCCTGCCAACTGGATCCTCTATCAGATCATGGTGCTGGTGGATGCCACCACCTTTGAGATGTATGTCAAGAACATGGGGCAGCTGATGATGGAGAAGCTGATGAACGCCGACCTCCTCATCTTCAACCGCTGCAATGAAGAACTCCGAACCATGCTCCGCGCCCGCAATGTCCGCATGGTGAACCGCCGGGCCGACATCTATCTGGAGAATGCCGACGGTACCAGCGAGGAGTATGTTACTCCCGACATGATGCCCTTTGACCTGTCCACCGGCCACCTGGATGTGCCCGATGAGGACTACGGCGTCTGGTATGTGGATTTGATGGACAACACCCGCCGCTATGACGGCGTTACGGTGAAATTCAAGTCCATTATGTGCCACTCCAAGAAATTTAGGGGTGTCCACTGTCCTGGCCGCTTCGCCATGGTCTGCTGCGAGGATGATATGCAGTTCTTGGCACTGGTCTGCCGCGGCGAGGGATTGGAGAAGTTCAAGGACCGCGAGTGGGTAGAGGTCACTGCCACAGTGAAGCTGGAGAACTGCGACGCCTACCAAGGAGAAGGACCTGTCCTCTATGTAACGGACATCCACAAATGCGACAAGCCCAAAGAGGAAGTCGTGAGTTTTTAAGTGAATAGCAAAAAGGACGAAGCTGTGTTACACGGCTTCGTCCTTTTTAGGTTTCTTCACTATTTTTATCTTTGGTGTATTTCATAATGTCCCCCACCTCGCACTCCAAAATGCGGCAGAAGGTGTCGATTGTGTTGGTGCTGACGCTTTCGTTGCGCTTTAGGCGGGTGATCTGGGCGGGGCTGATGTGATGCTTCTTAATGAGGGCATATTGCGAAATCCCCTTTTCTTTCATCACATTCCACAGATTATCGTAGGAAATCATCTGCCCCACCTCACTTCCTACTTGCATATTAACCAAAATAGGTGTATATTACTATTAACCAATATCGGTTAATGTAGAAAGTGAGGAGGAAATGAGGATGAAAAAAGTCGTGATCTTGCTTATTTGTATAGTTATGATTTTTTCCTTGTCTGCTTGTAGTGAGAAAGAAGTAAGTGAAAAGCAAATTTTTTCTGATGTCGAAAATCTTGAAGTTTTTTCAAACTTAAATGTCGAAATATCTGATTTCAACATTATAAAAAGACAAACTTCTCCTGAAGATAAAATCGATTATGTATATGTAACAGTTAAAGCGGCAAATAAAGATTTGTCGATTATAAGAAATTATCTGCTTACATACATTTTGTATAATGATGGTTGGATTTTTGAAAAATATGAGTCATATGATAATCCAGATTTACCGAATGAAACGATTCCCCTTCACGGCGTATCTTTTGAACAAGTATATAACGACCTTGACGCGTTAGATGCAGAAGAATATCGTTCACTTTTTGAGAACTTAATCGGATTTGAGCGAATTCATGGGAACAATATCCCTATTTCAGCAGGTGCCTACTTGCCGATGGATGAAAGCGGTGTTTGCTATTATTGCACAGATATCGAATATGAATATTATACGTTTTACGAGATTGTCAATATTCCTGTAACTTATCACTTTGGCGGCGGTGATTATAATTCGGACGGCTACAAGTGGTATCTTAATGTAGAGAATGATTACATTGAGCGAAGGGTTGAGCTACATGACGGTATTTTAGGAAATTGGCAATGGTTCGATGGAGATTCCAGTGAGACAACCTGTCCAAAAGGATATTTTAATGTCACCTCCCATAATGGAGCTATGTGTCAGGCATCCTTAAATCTTTGGGTGGAAGCCTCTTATTATGCGGAACCATTATTTGATACTGCTACCGTGGAAAACGCTATGCTTGAAATAGTGCCTATTGTGAGTAAGAATAATAAGAATGTGTATAATGCGGTGTCTTTGAACTGGATATCTCCTCAACCTAACAAAGGAGATGATTGGAGCAAAGTATCCATTCGTCTTGATGATGGATATGAACTGCCATATCCTGAAGCTATCGAGATATATCGAGATTCTTGGTATGTATCGTCCTATTTTGTGAAAAGGTAAACGCTTCCAAAACGGATGAGACCAAAAAACAGCAGAGCCGCCGGCTCTGCTGTTTTTATCTTCCTTCTCACAGCACCAAGGAAGGTGCGGCATACACGCGGGCGGCGTATTCCTGATCGAGGAGATACAAACCACGGGGATCGCCGCCGAAGAGCTTGTAGCGGTTGATCATGGAGTCGGCGTTGTCCTCCTCCTCGGCCTGCTCCTTCACGAACCAGTCCAGGAACTGCATGGTGCGGAAATCCTTGGCCTCATAAGCCTCGTGATAGAGGTCGTTAATAAGGGAGGTAACATAGCGCTCATGCTCGGCGGCAGCCACCAGCGGATCGATGACGGAGGCATACACCTTATCGGGCTTGTCGATGGCCTCAAGGGTGATCTTCAAGCTGTTCTGCTGCATATACTGCATGAACAGCAGGGCGTGGTCGCGCTCCTCCTGTGCCTGAATGTTATAATAGTTGGCATAGCCGTCCAAGTCCAGTTCGTCATAATAGTTGGACATATCCAAATAGAGGTAGGCGCTGTAGAATTCCTTATTGATCTGCTGATTCAGCAGGGCGGCGATTTTCTCATTCATAGTGTTTCTCCTTCCTCTGTGTCGAGCTGTAAATAAGGGTCGTCGGCTCTATGAGCCGACG
>JAFQCJ010000003.1 GCA_017416445.1 Oscillospiraceae bacterium
AAGCTGTGCTGAGCAAGACCCATCATGGGGCCGCCCATAATCAGCTTGTAGGTCTCTTCCTTCAGACCGCCGCAAGCATCGAACAGAGCCGTGATGGGGGTACCGATGGGGCACTCCACATTCTTGGGCTCGATCACGCCGGAACCGGACACGGTCACGATCTTGTTGACCACGGGCATACCGGTGTAGACGGCACGATAGATGGCGCAGGTGGTGTTCAGGTTGAAGATGCAGCAACCGGCATCAGCAGGAAGCTTGCCGGAGGGCACCTGACGGCCGGAGACGGCCTGGACCAGCTGCTTTTCAGCGCCCTGGGGGTAACGGGTGTGGAGCACGACCACCACGACGGGGGCGTTCAGCTCCTTGATCTTGGCGTTGAGGACATCGGCAGCGTTCTGCTTGTTGGCCTCAATACCGATGTAGACCTTCTCCACGCCGAAGCACTTGGCCAGCAGCGTAGCGCCCAGGATGACCTGGTCGGGACGCTCCAGGCAGGTACGGTGGTCGCCCGTGATATAGGGCTCGCACTCAGCGGCGTTGATGATCACATAGTCCACCTTGCCAAGACCGGAAGAGATCTTCACATGGGTGGGGAATGTAGCACCGCCCTGACCGACGATACCGGCGTTCTTGACGATCTCAACCAGCTCCTCGCTGGTCAGGTTCTCGGGGTCAGCCGCAGGCTTGACCTCTTCGCTGACGGTGTTTTCAAAGTCGTTGTCGATGACAACGCTCATCACCGTACCGCCCATGGAACTGGGACGGGGCTCCACAGCCTTGACCGTGCCGGACACGCTGGCGTGGATGGGTGCGGACACAAATCCGCCGGGTTCACCGATCCTCTGGCCTACTTTTACCTTGTCACCCACTGCGACGATGGGCTTGCAAGGTGCACCGATGTGCATAGACATGGGAATGACCACCTGAGCTGGAGCTGCCAGCTGTTCGATGGCCTTTTCATTGGTTGCGGCCTTCATGTCGTTAGGATGAACGCCGCCAAAGAAAGCTTTTGCCATTGTCTTCACCTCATCTTAACTGCTTTCATTCCCGACAGCATAAGACCCTTCCGCTTCGTCTTCCGCCAAAGAGAAAGGGAACCGCCTCTGTCGGATGATTGCGTGGCTCTTGCCACTTCATACATTATAGATAATACATCAAAAGCTCGTATTTGTCCAGTGTTCTAAACCATTTCTTCGGGAAACTTTGTCTGTTTTTGACACAATCTTTTCGATTTCTTCCGCTTTTTTCCTACTCTTGCGTTCGGTATGGCGCTGTGATACAATATGTAGTAATCCGTCAGAACCCCTGCGACCCGTTCTTGCCGCAGTTCGTGATATCGCTTCTGTATTCTTCCTATGAAAGAGAGGTTTTTTCTATGCTGAACCGTATACAGCTCAAGGCCGAAGCCAAGTCTATTACCAAGTCTGCTGCCGTGTCCGCCTATGTGCTCACCCTGATCTATCTGGCCATTACTTTTGTGCTGAATCTTATTTTGGAGTTTGCCACCGGTGCTACCGCTGGCGAGCTAAGCTACTATCTGGATACGGAGATTCCATTTCCCGTACTGGGTCTGTCACCGCTGATGGTGACATTTATCTCCATTCTCATTGCCCTCATCTCCTCGGTGCTGGGTGCCGGTTATGTGATCTACCATCTGGGTATCCGCAAGAATCACACCATGCCCTATGCCACCCTCTTTGACGGGTTCACCTTCGTGGGCAAAATCATCATCCTGCAAATTCTGGTGGCGGTGTTCACCTTCCTGTGGAGTATGCTGCTGTTCATTCCCGGTATCGTCGCTGCTTACCGCTATCGCTTTGCTCTGTATAATCTGTGTGAAAATCCCCAGCTCTCCCCCTCTGAGGCACTAAACATGAGTAAAGCACAGACCCGCGGTCACAAGTGGGAGCTGTTCGTACTGGATCTGAGCTTCCTGGGCTGGAGCATCCTGTGCGGCCTCACCCTGGGCATCCTATCCATCTGGATCATGCCCTATATTCAGCAAACCGATATCGGGTACTTTGAGGCCTGCAAAAAGGCCAGCGGTGTGGGTTATGTCCCCCCTGCCGACGATGGTCAGTTCCACAGCGACGACCGTTTTAATGACAGCTTCGGCGGCGATTCCACCCGCAGCTATGATCCCGAGCGCTGAGCCTTTCCAATTTCATCCATTCTGCGCCCCGCCCAAACGGCGGGGCGTTTTTTTCGGATTTTATACTTTTTTAACAAAGCGTCCACCCATAAAAAACGACTGTTTTTTCCTTGGTAATTCTTACAAAACCCTTGTGAATATTTTGTTAATTTGTCCCCTTACCAAAAGGAAAGTAAGGGAGTATAATGTGGGTGTCCAAAGCCGCTGTTTTTGCAGTGGTCAAACTTGCGGTGACGAGCCTGACGAGCCCGCCGCCACGGTATATTCATTGAGGAGAGTGAGTTTTCGTGTTTAAGAAAATCGTCAACGGCTGCGTTCGCGTAGTCAACAGATGGCTGCCGGATCCGTTCCTGTTCGCCGTCATCCTGACCATCGTGGTCTTTATTGCCGCCATGTTCGCTACGGGTCTCGGCCCCATCGACATGATCGGTGCCTGGGGCGCCACCTCCGGCTTCTGGTCTCTGCTGAGCTTCTCTATGCAGATGGCACTGGTGCTGGTCCTCGGCTCTGCCATGGCCTCTGCCCGTCCCTGCAAGAAGGCCCTGCGCGCTCTGGCAGGTCTGGCTCACAACAACATGCAGGCCATCGTGGTCACCACCTTCGTGTCCGTCATCTGCTGCTGGCTCAACTGGGGCTTCGGCCTCATCGCCGGTGCGCTGCTGGCTAAGGAAGTGGCAAAGCGTGTTCCCACCGTGGACTATCCCCTGCTGATCGCCTCCGCCTACTCCGGCTTCGTTATTTGGCACGCAGGTCTGTCCGGCTCCATCCCCCTGGCCCTTAATGGCGGCTATGTGGTTGGCGACGTGACCTACACCGCCTCCACCCTGGAGACCATTTTCCACCCCATGAACCTCATTATGTGCGGTGTGATCCTGATCGCCATGCCCTTCGTCAACTACGCCATGCATCCCGATAAGGATAAGGCTATCACCATCGATCCCTCCCTGCTGGTGGACGAAGAGGAGAAGACCTACGAGGTCAAGACTCCTGCTGACAAGATGGAGCACTCCAAGATCCTGTGGGTCATCATCCTGCTCTTCGGCTTTATCTACATCGTCAAGTACTTCGTGGACGTGGTCAAGGCCGGTCAGAACGTTGCCGGTGCGCTGAACCTGAACATCGTCAATATGATCTTCATGTTCCTGGGTATCCTGCTCCACGGCAATCTGCGCCGCTATGTGGATGCTATCGGCGAGGCCGCTGCCGGTGCCGCCGGCATCCTGCTGCAGTTCCCCTTCTACGCCGGTATCATCGGCATGATGACCGTCAAGGGCGCAGATGGCGCATCCCTTGCCATGATCATCTCCAACTTCTTCGTCTCCATCTCCACCAATGTGACCTTCCCCCTGTGGACCTTCCTCTCTGCCGGTGTCGTCAACTTCTTCGTTCCCTCCGGCGGCGGTCAGTGGGGCGTTCAGGGTCCCATCGTTATGCCTGCCGGTGCTGAGCTCCTGGTTGAGCCCGGCCGCAGCGCCATGGCTATTGCTTGGGGCGATCAGTGGACCAACATGATCCAGCCCTTCTGGGCACTGCCTGCTCTGGGTGTTGCCAAGCTCTCTGCCAAGGACATCATGGGCTATCTGGTCATCGTTCTGGTGTTCACCGGTATCGTGGCCTGCCTGGGCTTCCTGGCATGGGGTCTGTGGTTCTAACTAACGCTAAAAAAGAAACGCCTTCGGGCGTTTCTTTTTTGCGTTTTTATTTAATACGAGAGGGGCATACCCTCTTCTCCGCGCTAAGAGCCGCCCTTCGGGCGGTTGCGCTCTCGCACAGCGCCTGCGGGCGCTAGCCCTCTCGTGCTCTCCCCATGCATAAAAAGAGCTGCAAAGAATGTCCCTCGCGCTCCCCCATGCAGATTTAGACGCCTTTTCTTCTTTTCTACTACTACATATGTTGAAATTTAAAAGAAAAAAGAAAGCCCTGCAGGGCTTTCTTTTTTTGCGCATTTCCTTGTCACTGTAGAAAAAGAGTGCTACAATATCCCCAAGAAAACTTTCGGGAGGACAAAGCTATGGAATTTAATCCTCAGCAGCAGCTGGCAGGTCTTTTGGAGTGGATGGCAGAACAGATGAAGGCCTGTTACGGCACAAAGGCGGTCATTGGCATCTCCGGCGGCAAGGACAGCTCTGTGGTAGCCGCTCTGTCTGTGGCAGCTTTTGGCCGTGATAATGTTTATGGTGTGCTAATGCCAGACGGCGTGCAGCCCGACATCGACTATTCCAACGGTTTGGTGGAGCATCTCGGTATCCCCCGCTGTACCATCAACATCCATGATGCCGTGCAGGGCGTACTGCAGGAGATGGAGCGGGTAGGCATCACCCCCTCCCGTCAGACCATCGTAAATCTCCCCTCCCGCATCCGCATGACCACTCTCTACGCCGTGGCACAGTCTCTGGAGGGCGGCATCGTGCTGAACACCTCCAACCTCTCCGAGGATTGGGTAGGCTACTGCACCATCTACGGCGACAGCGCAGGGGCATTCTCCCCCTTGGGTATGTATACCACGGAGGAAGTCATTGCACTGGGCCGCGTATTGGGTCTGCCGGAGAAGTTCCTTGTCAAGCCCCCCTCCGACGGCTTGACGGGCAAGACCGACGAGGATAACCTGGGCTTTACCTATCATGCGGTGAATGAGTACATCCGCCGTGGCGTGGTCGATCCGGAGATCAAGCCTATGATCGATCAAAAGCACGCCGCCTCCCGCTTCAAGTTCCAGACTATCCCCGTCTACCAAAACGGCTTGCCTATGGTGCTGGAAGAGCCTACGGATTACTATAATCCCAACAAAAAATAAGCAAAAAAAGAACGCCTTACGGCGTTCTTTTTTGCTTATTTAGCCGTTCTCGCGGTCCAGAGCCACCACCACGCGGCGGTTGGGCTCGGTGCCGATGGAGTAGGTGGTGATGCCCTTCACATCCTGCAGGGCGGCGTGGATCACATGGCGCTCGTAGGCGTTCATGGCCTCCAGCGTCACGCTGCGGCGGTACTTCTTCACCTTACCTGCCACCTTGGAAGCCAGGCTCTCAAGGCTGGCCTCACGGCGGGCACGGTAGTTCTCGGCATCCACATGGACGCGGATACGCTTCTCATTGCCGGAATTAACGGCGTAGTTGGTCAGCTGCTGAATAGCGTCCAGGGTCTCACCGCGGCGGCCAATCAGCTGGCCCAGGCTCTGGCCCTCCAGAATGACTTTATAGCGGCCCTTCTCTTCCTCATAGACCTTCACAGCGGCCTCGCTGTCAAGATGCTCCATAAGGCCGGAGAGGAAGGCAGTAATACGCTGGGCGTTATTGTCGGTGCTCTCCTCGAGATCGATGGCGGGCACTTCCACCTTCTTTTCCACCTTCTCGGGCTTTTCGCTCTTTTTCTCAGGCTTTTTCTCAGCCTTCTTTTCCTGCTTCTTGGGCTGCGGTGCGGGTTTCTCCGCCTTTTTCTCCACTACGGGCACGGTCTCCACAGGCTTGACGGGAGCCACGATCTCCTCCATGGGTGCCTCATCCGGACCGTAGGTCACGCGGACGCGGGCAGGTTTTCCGCCCATACCCAAAAAGCCGCTCTTGGCACGCTCGAGGATCTCAACAGACACATCGTCACGGTCCATACCCAGTTGGGCTAGTGCTTTGGCGATGGCCTCTTCCTCGGTCTTGCCGATCACATCAATATAACTCATTTCGGCTTAGTCCTCGTAATGATTTTCGCTGAAAGCACGGCCACGGGCGTAGGGACGGTTGCCCACCCGGCCTGCCTCATTGGTGGAGCCGCTATACTTCTCCTTCTCTTTGGGAGCGGCGGCCTTCTTCTTGCTGGCGCTCTGTGCCTTTTTCTGCTGCGCCTGCTGCTGCATCATCTGCTCACGCTGGGCCATCATCTTGGCGGCACGCTTCTCGCGCTTCTCCCGCTCCTTCTCCGTCTCCTCACGGTCAAGGGCCTTGGCAAACACCTTGTTCAGCAGGATCTCCTGCACGGCGGAGAAAGCAGAGTTGGCGATCCAGTACACGCAGAGGGCTGCAGGGAACATGAAGCCCATCCAGATGGTCATCAGGGGGAACAGATACAGCATCATCTTATTGGAGCTGTTCATGGTGTTGGAGCTGGCCTTCATGGAGGCAAGGCTCATCACCAGCTGCAGTGCCGCCGCGATGAAAGGCAGCAGCAGCAGACCCCATACGGCCCAACCGCCCCGGGGGAACTGGCTCATCACATTGCTGGCCTGATCGGCAAGATCCATACCCAGGAACTGATAGTCCATATCCAGCAGGCCTTCGAACTTACCTGCGAAATTGTCCCAGTGCTCATGGATAAACTTGCTGAGGTAGATCTGCTCATAAGCAACCGCATTGCCCTCGGTAGCCATGACATAACCCAGAGACTCGGCCAGGGCGCGGATCTCGCCGATGACGGTCTCAGACAGGTTCATGAAGTAGCGCAGAGGAGTACGGATGATGTAGTACAGTGCAATCAGAATGGGCAGAGGGATAAAGGACCACAGACAGCCACCCATGGGATTGACACCCTCCCGGGCATACAGATCGGCCATTTCCTGCTGCTGACGCTCTTTGTTGTTGGCAAAGCGAGTCTGGATATCCTTGATCTTACCCTGCATGCGGTTCATACGCATCATGCTCTTCTTACTCTTGAGCTGGAAGGGCAGGATGACCAGCTTCACCACCAGGGTGAAGAGAATGATGGCGACACCGTAAGATCCAGTCCACTCGTAGAACATACGGGTCAGCCACGCAAAGGGAACACAGATATAGTATCCGATTTGTGCAAACATTATGGATTTCCTCCGTTTGTAATTGTTAATAAACGGGCTCTTTTGGGCAACTTACGGTACGGGGTCGTACCAGCCGCCCTTGTGGAAGGGATGGCAGCGCAGGAACCGTTTCAATGCAAGATAGGAGCCTTTTGCCGCACCGTACTTCTCCACCGCCTGCATCGCATACTGAGAGCAGGAGGGAATAAAGCGGCAGCGGGGCGGACAAACAGGCGAGATCGCCGTTTGATAAAACCGAATGAATTTTAAAATGGCCTTTTTCATTGGCACTCCTCCAGAAGCCCCACATCCTTCATGGCGGCCAGATACTGCCGCTGCATTTTGGAAAAAGGTGCCGTGAGGGAGCGGCTGCGACCAACAAGGATCACATCATACCCACTTTTCATCTTCGGTTTGTTCAGGCGATACACCTCACGGAGCCGACGGCGGATGCGATTGCGCACCACAGCCTTTCCCAGCTTCGTGCTGACAGTAACACCCAGACGGCTCAGACCATCTTTATTTCTTCTGCAGTAGACCACAAAGCAGGGCTGCACCGAGGAGCTCCCCTTGCGGTAGAGCTGACGGAACACATAATTCTCCTTTACGGTCACAGCAGGATTCATAAAGCGGCCTCCTAAACGATCGGCATCGAGAACACCAATAGGGACGGCAGGTTTTTCCCCTCTACCGTCCCTGGGTTATACGGTTGTCGTGCGATGCACTTTCCGCCTTCCTCAGTGGGTCAGGCGAGCGCGGCCCTTAGCGCGGCGACGAGCGAGAACCTTACGGCCGTTGCTGGTAGCCATTCTCTTACGGAAACCGTGCACCTTGGAGCGCTGACGCTTCTTGGGCTGATAGGTACGGAACATAGCATGACACCTCCATTAATAAAAATAAATCTGC
>JAFQCJ010000004.1 GCA_017416445.1 Oscillospiraceae bacterium
GTCACCAGCACGGAGTTGTACATAGGATCCGGCAGGATCTCTCTCTTGGGAACATTACCTCTTCTGGGCACTTTGCTTCCCTCCTTCATAATAATATGATTTCATAGGTACTCAGCGTATCGGCGTGTCCGATACACTGTACGGCCTGCCAAAGAGGTCTATCATAACAGTACCTTTTCGGCAAAGCTCTTTTTTCATGCTTGGTTCGATCGCTTACTTCTGCTTGGGACGCTTGGCACCGTACTTGGAACGGCCCTGCATACGACCCTGGACGCCCTGGGTATCCAGCGTACCGCGGATGATGTGGTAACGAACACCGGGCAGGTCCTTAACACGACCGCCGCGGATCATGACCACAGAGTGCTCCTGCAGAGAATGACCCACACCGGGAATGTAAGCGGTGACCTCGTAGCCGTTGGTCAAACGGACACGGGCGATCTTACGCAGAGCGGAGTTGGGCTTCTTGGGAGTCGCAGTTCTCACGGCGGTGCAGACGCCACGCTTCTGAGGGGAGGACAGGTTGGTCTCCTTGTTCTTCAGCGTGTTCAGGCCCTTCTGCATAGCGGGGGAGTTGGACTTGTAAGTAGCCTGCTTACGACCCTGCTTGACCAGCTGATTAAAAGTAGGCATGCAATAGGTACTCCTTTCTTTAAAATTTTCGGGATATCTCCCTGTATTTTCCACGGAATAATCCGGAATTATTCCGTAAGAAACTTATTTGTGCACCACAGCGGCGGCGGCAGTCCCCACGGCGATGCCGCAGGCTTTGCCCAGTTGGGCCATGGTGTAATCCCAAACCGCCTCCACTCTGTGCTCACGGCACAGCTCTTCCAGCGATTCGGTCAGGCGGGGATCGGCGTCACAGGCCAGGAAAACCACAGCGGCGCGGCCCTCTGTCACGGCGCGGCGCACCTGCTTGAGGCCCACCACTTTTTCGCTTCCGGACAGTCGTTCCATACACCGTTCTCCTCAAATGCCCCGCAGGAAACCCCTGCTGACGGCGCGTTTGTGCGCATTCCCGCGCAAGTTAGAATTATATCATAGCCGCGTCACCGCGTCAAGTAGATTTGTGGGAAAAATTTGTGGTTTTTACTGAAAAACTCCGCATCTTTGTGTGCAATACGGAGATTTCTCCTTTTGCGGCCGTTTTCCCGGGATTGTGACGAAAAAACAGAAAAAGGTGCCCTTGCAGGCACCTTTTTCTTTAATCTGCTAACGCATTATTGCGTCTTAGTCCACATTGGCAGCAGCAACGGAGTTGCTGAACACGATCTCACGGGGAGCCGCTTCCTCCTCCACTGCCACTTCCGTTTCAGGCACCATCTGCTCAGCCAGCTGGCGATAGGCACTCAGACCTGCACCGGCGGGGATCAGCTTACCGATGATGACATTCTCCTTCAGACCCACAAGGCGATCCACCTTGCCCTTGATGGCGGCTTCGGTAAGGACCTTGGTGGTCTCCTGGAAGGATGCGGCGGACATCCAGGAATCGGTGGCCAGAGATGCCTTGGTAATACCCATCAGCACCTGGGTGTACACGGCCTCCTGCAGAGGCTCGCCATTCTCGTTCACCTCGCCGGCCTCGTTACGGGCGCGGATCTCGGCGTTGGCGTCCTCCACCTCAAGGATGTCGGTCATGGAACCGGAGAGCAGGCGGGTGTCGCCGGCCTCCTCCACGCGAACCTTGCGCATCATCTGGCGGACGATGACCTCAATGTGCTTATCGTTGATGTCAACGCCCTGCTGACGGTACACCTTGAGAACCTCCTGGATGAGGTAGTTGTGCACGGCACTTGCACCGCGGATACGCAGCACATCGTGGGGGTTCAGTGCACCATCCTGCAGCTGACGGCCCTTCTCAATGACCTCGCCGTCACTGACCAGCAGACCGGTGTGAGGCACGGCATAGGTGCGGGTATCGCCGTCGTCGGCGGTGATGATGATGTTCAGCAGGCTGCCCTTGGTAGCCTCCTCGAAGCGGACCTTACCGCCGATCTCGGCGATGGTAGCCATCTTCTTGGGCTTGCGTGCCTCAAACAGCTCCTCCACTCGGGGAAGACCCTGGGTGATATCGCCGCCGGCGACGCCGCCGGTGTGGAAGGTACGCATGGTCAGCTGAGTACCGGGCTCACCGATGGACTGTGCCGCGATGATACCCACAGACTCGCCGGGGCCAACGGGCTTGGAGGTAGCCAGGTTCATGCCGTAGCACTTGGCGCAGATACCGCTGTGAGCGCGGCAGGTCAGCACAGTGCGGATCTCGGCGGTGTGGATGTCAAAGCTCTCCAGCAGTGCAGCGTCGTCCTCGGTCATCATCTTGGTCTTGGGCACCAGCACCTCATCAGTACCGGGCTTGCAGATATCGGCCACGGGGAAGCGACCGCGGACACGGTCGGCAAAGCGCTCGATGATCTGACCGCCCTCGCTGATCTCGCCCACGAGAATACCCTTCTCCACGCCGCAGTCGTCCTCGCGGATGATGACATCCTGGCACACATCCACCATTCGGCGGGTGAGGTAACCGGAGTCGGCGGTACGAAGAGCCGTATCGGCCAGACCCTTACGGGCACCACGGCTGGAGGTAAAGTACTCCAGCACGCTCAGACCTTCACGGAAGTTGGCCTTGATGGGAATCTCGATGGTCTTACCGGCGGTGTTGGCCATCAGGCCACGCATACCGGTCAGCTGACGGATCTGCTTCATAGAACCACGGGCGCCGGAATCGGCCA
>JAFQCJ010000017.1 GCA_017416445.1 Oscillospiraceae bacterium
AGGGCTCACACAATGGATCTTTGCGACCGCCGTACAATTGAAGAACTGCTGACGCGCCACGGTTTCCGCTTTGCCAAGTCCATGGGGCAGAATTTCCTCATTGAGGGCTGGGTGCCCCGGGATACCGCCCAGGTCTGCGGCGCGGACGAGAGCTGCGGCGTGCTGGAGATTGGTCCCGGTATCGGCCCCTTGACACAGCAGCTGTGTCGCCGCGCGGGAAAAGTGGTGTCTATCGAACTGGACCAGCGGCTCTACGATGTGCTGGGGGAGACCATGGGTGAGTTTCCCAACTTCACCCTTGTGAAGGACGATGCCATGGCGGTGGATTTTCCCGCCTTGGTCGCCCAGCATTTCGGTGGCTTGCGCCCCCTTCTCTGCGCTAATCTCCCCTACAACATCACCACCCCTGTGCTGGAAAAGTGCATCTTTAGCCGCTGTTTCGATTCTATTACCGTCCTCATTCAAAAAGAGGCGGCGGAGCGCATCTGCGCCAAGGCGGGCTCTCCCGACTATAGCGTGTTCTCGTTGCAGATGCAGTATTATACCGACCCCCAAATCATGTTCGAGGTGGAGCCGGAGTGCTTTTTCCCCGCTCCCAAGGTGACCTCGGCGGTGCTCCACTGCGTCGTGCGGAAAACGCCCCCTGTGGAGGTGGTGTCTGAGCAGGCGCTGTGGCGGACGGTGAAGGGGGGCTTCGCCCTGCGGCGCAAAACGCTGGCAAACTCCCTCCAGAGCGCCTATCCCTACAGTAAGGAGCAGCTCACGGAGGTCATTGTCTCCTGCGGCCTATCTCCCACCGTGCGCGGCGAGAAACTGACATTGGAGGAGTATGCCCGCCTCACCAACGCTTTGGCAGCGCTGGAATAAAACGCTGCTTATTCACAAAAGATTTACTGTTTTTTTCACCAAATTGTGGTATACTCGATGCAATAGAGAAAAAGTGTCTATTTTTGGAGGCATCTAGATGGAACTGAACAAGAAAAACATTCTCCGTATTTTAGCTTTGGCGGTGGGCATCGCCGTTCTGTGGTGGGTGGCCAATAATATCGCCATGCTGGGAGAACTCCTCTCCGCCATTGTGGGGATTCTCTCGCCTCTGCTGCTGGGTCTGGCCATCGCCTATGTGGTGAATTTGATCATGAGCCCTTTGGAGCGGCTGTGGACGAATCTGCTGAAGAATAAAGAGCCCAGGTCTGCAGGAATGAAGATGCGCCGCCCTCTGTGCCTGGTCATCAGTTTCCTGCTGGTGCTGGGTGCCGTCTTTGCCATCTTCTTCATCCTTGTGCCCAATCTGGTGCGGACGGTGCAGGACATGGTGGCCATCATCTCCGACTATCTGGTGACACTGGAGGATAAGTACAATGTGCTGCGGGCTTTTGCTGAGCAGTACTCCATCGCCCTGCCTGAACTGAAACCTGTGGTGGATCCCGAGACAGGCATGACCATAGGCAGCAGCCTTCTGGACAAGCTGGAGCATTTCTGGAATGAGAAGGGGCAGCTGGTGTTGGATACCACCATCGGCCTCACCACCTCCGTGGTAGTGACCATCTTCACCTCCGTGTTTAATCTGGTGATGGGTATCGCTTTCTCCATTTATATTCTGGCCCAGAAAGAGAGACTGGCCCACCATATGAAGCGCCTTTTCTACGCCGCCTTCCCTCAGGATAAGGTGAGTCGTTTTCTGGCTTTTCTCCACCGCGCCAATAAGTCTTTCTCCAGCTTCGTACAGGGACAGGTAGTGGAAGCGGTGATCATCGGCGTGCTGGTGTTTATCGGTATGTCCATCTTCCGCTTCCCCTTTGCACCCGTCATCTCCGTGCTGGTAGGCGTTACCGCACTGATCCCCATCCTCGGTGCTTGGATCGGTGCCATCATCGGTGCGCTGCTGATCCTGCCGGTGTCCTTTATGAAGGCGGTATGGTTCCTGGTATTTCTCATTATCCTCCAGCAGCTGGAGGGCAATCTCATCTATCCCCATGTGGTGGGCCGCAGCATCGGTCTGCCGGGCATCTGGGTGTTCTTCGCCGTGATTATTGGCAGCGGCGTGGGCGGTGTGCTGGGCATGCTGCTGGGCGTCCCCATCTGTGCCATCGTCTACAATGAGCTCCGCGCCTTTATCCACCGCAAGGACGATGAAAAGGCCGTGGCCCAGGCCGAGGCCGACCAGACAGGGGAGTAGTTGTTAAAAGTACAAGAAAGTCCGTGTATCGACAGATACACGGACTTTCTTATGAAAAGATTACACCTTATAGAACATTCCCTGCCGCAGAGAACCTGCTACAGCGGGTTTGCCAAGGGCGCGGACAAACTCCTTCACCGTGGCCTTGCCGAGAAATTTGGAGAGGGTGTCCGTCTGATTGAGAAACACCCGGTCAAAGCCGCCCTCGGCGGAGAGTACCCCTGCGGCCATCTCGGGAGAGACCTTCTTCATGTCGCTGCAATTGAGGATGGCGGCATAGATCTCGGGGCGATGGCACACAGCGCGGAGAGGCTGATTAAAGCCTGAGGCACCTACCACGCAGATGGTGTTGTTGGCACTTGCGGGGATGACGGGCTCGTAGTCGGCGTGGGCTTTCAAGGGCATTCCCTTGGCACCGTCGGCCTCCACCAGCACATATTCCGCCGCCTGCTCCCATCCCGGGAAGGAGGGGGCGGTGATCTTATTATCCTCACAGGGGGTACCTGCGCAGACCACATTCCGCTCCCGGAACAGGGCCTCCAGCTCCTCAGCCGTGGTGGCCAGAGGGATATGATCGGGGATACGGATATGGGTGGTGGTGCTCAGCAGTACCCTATGCTTTTTTCCCAGTTCTCCCGCCAGATGATACAGCAGAGAGGTCTTGCCGCCGCTGCCCATGAGGGCCGTTACGCCGGGCTTAATCTGCAGCAGTTCATAGAGTTTCATGGCCGTGTTCTCCTTTGCCGTTTCTCTTTTTCTCAGTATACCACACCTGTCCTCAGGTCGCAAGCAAAAGGGCAAAACTTGACAGTAGATGGGGAAACTGGTATAATTTTGCGCGTATTTTGTCTGTGAGCGCCTGCTGCATGTTTAGTTTCTTCCCGCAGCGGGCAGGATCGAGGTACTATGAAACAACGATTGAAACATTTTTGGCCTGCGTTGAAGCTGGGGCTGCATCATGTAAAAATCAATTGGCAGGCCTTCTGCTGTACCGATGAGGTACAGGCGCTCCGGCGTGCTTTCCGCCTGTTCTGGTGGCGCTTGGGGGATGTGATCGCCCTGTTTTTCCGCCTGATCTGGAAGTGGTTCCTCAACACGCGGCCTATGAGGGCCATCCGGGCATGGTGGCACCGCACGGTGAAAGCGGTCAAGGCACTGCCGCAATACCAGGCCCTGTGCTGGTTCTGCCGCAAGGAGCGGGAGCACCTGTGGCTTCGATGGGCCACCTTTACCGTGTTGATGATCCTCATCGCCCTGCCCTACTGTGTGGGGACCGAGGATAATACCCAGTACACCTATCTGGTCATTACCGACGAGGGGACCTGCCCCGTCCACAGCTATCCCGACTTTGCCTACGATAGTGACCGGCTCCGCATCCGGGAGGATACAGGTGCCGATGCCCAGCTGATTCTCACGGAGAAGCAGCCCATTCTCATCCGCCACGGCAGCACCGTCATGACGGTGGAGAGCTGGAACGAGACGGTGGAAAATCTCCTTGACCGCTGCGGTATCACCGTGGGAGAGGAGGAGATGGTGGGGGTCAATGTGACGGGATTGAAAACTCTGATCCACATTGACGATGAGCTGCGCTGCCGCCGCAAGGAACTTACCAGTGTACCCCACACCACCCATGAGATCCCCAACTATCTCCTTGCCTATGGGGAGAGCGTGGTGGTACAAGAGGGGCGTGACGGTGTTATTACCGACACCTATGACGATGTGTACCGCAGTGGCAAACTGGTGGCGACAGAGCTGGTGGGCCGCAGCGACTCCACCGCCGTTACCGAGATCATCGAGCACGGCCGCCGTGTCCGTGAGGTGGAGCGGGAGGACACCATCGCCTATGAGCAGCCCTATGGCGGCGACAGCGAAGGCGGCTATCTGGTGTTCAAATCGGGCCTCAGCATGACCTATTCGGCCAAGCATATCTGCAGCGCCACAGGCTACTACAGCGGTGGTGAGAAGGGGGCGGCCTGGACCACCGCCACCGGTCACGCTGTAGGTGTGGGGATCATCGCTGCCGACCCCAAGGTCTTTCCCTACCACACCCGTATGTTCGTGCAGACTGTGGCAGGCAGCCGTACCTACGGCATCTCCCAGGTGGAGGACTGCGGCGGTGCGGTGAAGGGCTACACCCTCGACTTGTGGTTCCCCAGCTACGGAGATTGTGTCTCCTGGGGCCGCCGCAATGTCTATGCCTGGGTCTTGGACTAAACTTGCATGATAAAAAACCGTCACCATTATTTGGTGGCGGTTTTTCTTGCCTATTGTGGGGGAAAAGGCTATAATAGGCGGGTAAGTATCTACCCTGGAGGCACTATGTATTCCAATCTGAAAACATATCTGATTCTCTTTATCGGCGTGTTCGCCCTGTCTACCTCTGCGATTTTCGTCAAGATCGCCCATGCTCCCGCCCCTATTATCGCCTTTTACCGTCTTGGGACGGCAGGGGTGGTGCTGCTGCCCTTCTTCCTGGGCAGCAGGGCTTGCCGCGCCGAGTTTCGCACGCTGCAGCGGCGGCAGTGGCTGCAGATCGTGGCGGCGGGCTTTTGTCTGGCGCTCCACTATGTCATGTGGTTCGAGTCGCTGAACTTTACCTCCATTGCCAGCTCCACGGTGCTGGTGTCGCTGCAGCCCCTGTTCTCTCTGGCTTTCGAGGGGGTGTTCAGCAAAAAGCGGGTGGCACCCAGTGCGCTGGTGGGGGTAGCCATCGCATTGGTGGGCTGCTTCGTCATCGGTTCGGGGGATTTCCAGATCAGCGGCATCGCCCTGTGGGGAGACATCCTGGCCTTTCTGGCGGCAGGGGTCATCTCCCTCTACTTCTTTGTAGGTGCATCGGTGCGGCAGAATACCTCCACCGTCACCTACTCCGTCCTCAGCTACTTTGTCAGCGCCGTCATCCTCGGTATCTACAGTCTCCTCCGCGGCGATGCCTTTGGCGGCTACAGCACCGTTACATGGCTTGCCTTCCTGGGCCTCGCCCTCATCTGCACCATCGGCGGCCACTTCGTGTTCAATGTGCTGCTGAAAGATGTGCCCGCCTCCTTCGTCACCATGAGTATCCTCGGCGAACCCATCGGCACCTGCATTCTTGCCTTCTTCCTGCTCCACGAGTCCATCGCCCCCCAGCAGCTGCTGGGCATTGTGGTCATCATGGTGGGCATGGCGGTGTTCTTCATCCTGCCCAATCGGAAAAAGTGAACAAAATCAGCGGATAAGCCCTGCTTATCCGCTGATTTTATAATAGTTCTTTCATTTCTCCAGGCAGTGGTGCTGTGATGTGAAGTGCCTCCCCCGAAACGGGATGGGTGAGCCACAGCTCATAGGAGTGGAGCGCTACACGGCGGGGGAGTGCGGGATGTTCCCGGCCATAGAGCCAGTCTCCCAGCAGGGGGTGACCCAATGCGGCCATGTGGAGCCGCAGCTGATGGGTACGCCCGGTGAGAGGCCGCAATCGCAGCAATGCGTTGCCTCCGTGGACCGACAGCACCTCATAGACGGTGTGGCTGGGCTGTCCCGTGGGATCGATCTTCCGCTTCACCGCTGAGGTGGTATCCCGTCCGATGGGCAGGGTCACCTCGCCGACGGCAGGGGAGGGAACACCGCGGCAGATGGCGCGGTATTCCCGGCGGAAAGCATCGGTGTGGAGCAGTGCCATGGCCCGGGCATGGGTATAGCCGCTTTTGGCCACCACCATCACGCCGCTTACCCCCCGGTCAAGGCGGTTGACGGGATGGAACTGCCCGCCGCCGAGATACCGTGCCACCGTCTGCTCTACCGTTACATCGCCGCCTGTGAGAGGGGCGGCGTGGACGGCCATTCCCGATGGCTTGTTGATAATGAGCAGATCCTCATCCTCCCACAGCACCTGCGGCAGCGGCACCGACTCGTCGATGACGGCGGCTGCAGGGAGGTCGGACACATTCACCGTCAGTACATCCCCCTCCTGTACCCGTACATCTACAGTGACAGCGGCGCCGTTAAGCAAAATCGCGCCCTCCCGCCACTTCAGAGACTTGACGAGGGTGGCGGAGAGTCCCAGCTCCCCGCGCAGCAGGTGCAGCACCCGCCGCCCTGTCATTTCCCGGGAAATGGAGAGTTCCAATGTTCGCACCTGCCTGTCACCTGCCTTTTTCATAAAATTGCAAATCCAGTATAGCATATGGGGAAAAAATATGGTAGAGTGGAGTTGTGAAATTCGGTAGAAAGCTGAAAGGAAAGAAAACTATGGCATCGAAAGTATATTTTGCAGACCTCCGGGCCTCTCACCGTGAGAATCTCCAGCAGAAGCTGACCCGTCTGATGAAAACGGCGGGCATGGGGGAGCTGGACTTTGACAACAAGTTTGTGGCCATTAAGCTCCACTTCGGTGAGCCGGGCAATCTGGCTTTCCTCCGTCCCAACTGGGCCAAGACTGTGGCCGATTTCGTGAAGGAGCGGGGTGGTAAGCCCTTCCTTACCGATTGCAACACCCTGTATGTGGGTGGCCGCAAGAATGCTTTGGACCATATGGACAGCGCCATGCTCAACGGCTTTAACCCCATGACCACCGGCTGCCAGATCATCATCGCCGACGGCCTCAAAGGTAACGACGAGGCCTATGTCCCCGTGGTGGGCGGCGAGCTGGTGAAGGAGGCCAAGATCGGCCGCGCCGTCATGGACGCCGATGTGTTCCTCTCCCTCAGCCACTTCAAGGGCCATGAGGAGGCGGGCTTCGGCGGTGCGCTGAAGAATATCGGTATGGGCTGCGGCTCCCGTGCCGGTAAGATGGAGCAGCACAACTCCGGCAAGCCCCATGTCGCGCAGAAGCACTGCGTCGGCTGCGGTATGTGTACCACGATCTGCGCCCACAGCGCCATTACCGTCACCGACAAGAAGGCATCCATCCATCACGATAAGTGCGTCGGCTGCGGCCGCTGCATCGCCATCTGCCCCTGCAACGCCATCGTGGTGGATTGGGACGAGACCACCGTCAACCTCAACAAGAAGATCGCCGAGTACTCCAAGGCGGTGTTGGACGGCCGTCCCCATTTCCACATCTCTCTGGTCATTGATGTCTCCCCCAACTGTGACTGCCACAGTGAAAACGATCTGGCCATCGTCCCCAATGTAGGAATGTTCGCCTCTTTCGATCCTGTGGCCCTGGATATGGCCTGCGTGGATGCCGTCAATGCCCAGCCCATTATCCATGGCAGCGCCGCTGAGGAGGGTGACCACGACGACCACGACCACTTCCATCGTATGCACCCCGGCACCGACTGGATGGCCTGCCTCGCCCACGCCGAGAAGCTGGGACTGGGCAGCCGCGAGTATGAGCTGATCAAAATCTAAGAGTAAACCCAGAGAACCGCCGCACATTTCGTGCGGCGGTTCTTTTATACTCTTTTTCAGTGGATTGGCTTCGTCTCCTGGTAGTACATATTCCAGTCCACCTGATAGATGCGTTGTGCCTCAGGGGTGTGACACACCATCCGCAGTTCCATCTCCGGATGCTTGCGCCAAAAATCCACCAGTGCCATGAGGGCAATATGGGCCGCCTGAGCCAGGGGGTAGCCGTAGACCCCTGTGGAGATAGAGGGGAAATCCACCGATCTGCAGCCGTGTTCATAGGCCAGCTGCAGACAGGAGTCATAGCAGGAGCGGAGCAGCGCCGCCTCATTATATCCGCCGCCACGCCAGATAGGGCCGGGGGTATGGATCACATAGCGGCAGGGGAGATCGTAGGCGGCGGTGATCTTCGCCTTTCCTGTCTCGCAGCCCCCTAAGGTGCGGCACTCCTCCAGCAGCTTCGGTCCTGCGGCGCGGTGGATCGCGCCGTCCACGCCGCTGCCTCCCAGCAGGGTACAGTTGGCGGCGTTGACGATGGCATCCACCTTTGATTGGGTAATATCCCCTAAAATAATAGAAACAGCCATAGTGTTACCTCTTTTACATTGCAAGATAAGCGCGGCACTTTTCGTTTGCCTCGTGAGCCAGCTTGCCCTCGTCCACCTGCACCAAGCGACCGTCCTGCACCGTGACCCGTCCGTGGACAATGGTGTAGTCCACAGGCCCACGGACACCTACCGTGCCCAGCACCGACTTTACATCGTAATCTGCGCCTACCAGTTCCAAACGATTCTCGTCAATAAAGAACATATCGGCGCACTTCCCTACCGCCAACTGACCGATGTCGTCACGACCCAACAGCCGCGCGCTGCCGCGGGTGGCCATCTTGAGGATGTCGTAGCCCGTAGGTGCGGCCTTGCTGGAGTTGAGACGGTGGAGGAGATACGCCACCCGCAGCTCTTCCAAAAGGCTGTTGCCGTCATTACTGGCGCTGCCGTCCACTGCCAGACCCACAGGGACATCCAACTCCAGCATCTCGGGGATGCGGGCAATGCCCGAGGACAGCTTCATGTTGGAGATGGGGCAGTGGGCCACACCTGTCTGCGTGGCTGCCAGGAGGCGCAGCTCTTCCTCATTAAAGTGGATACCGTGGGCATACCATACATCGCTGCCCACCCAGCCCAGTCGCTCCATATACGCCAGAGGGCGGCAGCCCTCCCGCTCCAGCATGAAGCGCTCTTCATCTTTCGTCTCACATAGATGGGTGTGGAGGTGCACGCCGTACTGCCGGGCGAGGATGGCGCTCTGCCGCAGCAGTTCCGCCGACACGGAGAAGGGGGAGCAGGGGGCCAGTGCCACGCGGCACATACTGCCGTAAGAGGTGTCGTGATACTTCTCGATAGCCGCCATGGAGTCAGCCATAATTTCGTCCACCGTCTGCACCACGCTGTCGGGAGGCAGACCGCCGTCCTTCACACTCAGATCCATGCTGCCGCGGCTCATATACAATCGCACACCCAGAGCCTCCGCAGCGGCCTTCTGGGCCCCCAAGAGGTCGCCACAGCCCTGCGGGAACACATAGTGGTGGTCAAAAACGGTGGTACAGCCGTGTTTCATCAGCTCTCCCATGCCCGTCATGGAGGAGAGTCGGATCACATCGCTGTCCAGATTCTTCCAAATCTCATAGAGCGTTTTCAGCCAGTCAAACAGCTCCATGTTCTGCACTTGGGGAAGATTACGGGAGAAGATCTGATACAGATGGTGGTGTGTGTTGATTAGTCCCGGATAGCACAGCATCCCTGTGGCATCCAGCACTTCATCTGCCTCCGCCGCAATGGCCGGGGCGATGGTTTTGATAAACCCATCCTCACAGAGGATGTCCACATTCTGCAGTACCCGATCACTGTCATCACAGGTGATGAGCTGAGAGATATTTTTAATCAGCAGCGTTGCCATAAGCCTACCTCACTTCTGAATTTGAGAAAAAGTCCCCCGCCGCAAAAGGGCGGCAGGGGACAGGTGAAACAGTTGTCAGCGTTCTTCGCGGAAGTAGCTGAGGCCCAGAGATGCCGGGGGCTGATCCTCCCGTTTCTTACGCAGGGACACCACGATCAGCACCAGCAGGGTGATGATGTAGGGCAGCATCTTGTACAGCTCCATGAGAGCCATCTGACCGCCGGTAGGCAGGTAGATGTTCAGGATGTACAGACCACCGAAGAGGATGGAGGCCCAGATGCTGGCACTGGGACGCCAGATGGTGAAGATCACCAGTGCGATGGCCAGCCAGCCGCGGTCACCGAATGCGTTGTTGGACCACACGCCGTTGGCGTAGTCCATGACATAGTACAGGCCGCCCAGACCGGCGATCATGGAGCCGATGCAGGTGGAGAGGTACTTATAGCGGGTGACATTGATACCGGCGGCATCGGCAGTGGAAGCACTCTCACCCACAGCCCGGAGGTGGAGGCCCGGACGGGTGCGGTTCAGGAAGAAGGAAGCACCCAGGGCGATGATGATGGCAAGATACGCCAGGAAACCGTAGCTGAGGAACATCTGACCGAACCAGCCGTTGGTCTCACCGAACAGTGCGGTCTTGAAGAAGATACTGGTGCGACCCAGAGCGATGGAGGGAACTTCGCTGGCGGTCAGCTTAATGAGAGAGCCGCCGAAGAAGTTACCCACGCCCACACCGAAGGTGGTCATGGCAAGACCCGTCACATTCTGGTTGGAACGGAGGGTAACGGTCAGGAAGCAGTACAGAAGTCCCATCAGCAGCGAGCCGATCAGGGAGCAGAGGAAGGGGATCAGCACGGCGAGAAGGCCGTTGAGTTCACCGCTGCCTACGGACTGCTCATAGAAGAATGCGCCGATAACGCCGCTGATACCACCCACATACATGATACCGGGGATACCGAGGTTCAGGTTACCGGATTTCTCCGTCAGGATTTCACCGGTACTGCCGAACAGCAGGGGGATACCCTGCATGACGGCACGGGGGAAGAAAGATACAAAATCAAACATCTTTTAGCCCTCCTTCTTGCCGCTCTTACGCAGGGAGACCTTGTAGGTGATAAAGAACTCCGTTGCGATGATGAAAAACAGGATGATACCGGTAAGGATATCCGCGAAGGAGTGGTTCAGTCCCAGAGAACTGGACACCTCGGTGGCGCCGCGGTCCATAGTAACCAGCAGCAGCGAGGCGGCGATCATGATAAAGGGATTGAACTTGGACATCCAGGAGACCATGACGGCGGTAAAGCCGCGTCCGTCCACGATGGTGGTGGTCAGGGTGTGGTCCACGCCGGAGGTGAGAATAAAGCCGATGAGGGAGCACAGGGCACCGGAGAGAACCATGGTGCGGATGATGACGCGATCCACCTTAATGCCGGCATAGCTGGCGGTGCGCTGGCTCTCACCCACAACGGCGATCTCGTAGCCGTGCTTGGAATACTGCATATAGATGTAGATGACGCCGGTCATGATCGCTGCCACCAGAATGGGCAGCATATAGGCGTTGCCAAGTTCCGGCAGCCAGCCAGCCTTGGTGGTCTGATTGATGATGCCGATTTTACCGGCACCCTTAGGCACCTCCCACACGATAATGAAGAAGGCGGACAGCTGGGTGGCCACATAGTTCATCATCAGGGTGAAGAGGGTCTCGTTGGTGTTCCACTTGGCCTTGAAGAAGGCGGGGAGGAAGCCCCACAGAGCACCGGCGGCCAGTGCAGCGATAAGGGAAATCAGGATCACCAGAATGTTGGGGATCTTGTCGCCCAGCAGGATCATGCAGGCGGTGGTGGCAAGACAGCCGATCAGCACCTGACCCTCGGCACCGATGTTCCAGAAACGCATCTTAAAGGCGGGAGTCACTGCCAAGGAGATGCCCAGCAGGATGGCCACATTGCGGAAGGTCACGCCCAGACGGCGGGAAGTACCAAAGGCACCGTCCAGGATGGTACCATACACGCTAAAGGGATTTTCACCCGTCAGAACGGTGGTTACCAGACCGCAGAACACAAGGGAGAGGAGAATAATACCACCGCGGATCAGCAATGCCTTGTGCAGAGGCAGTGCCTCGCGCTTGGAAATATGAAACAGCGACTGCTTATGCATTGTTCTGACCTCCTCCCATGCGCGTCATCAGCGCACCGACTTCCATCTTGTCGGTGGTTCTGGCGTCTACTACGCCGGAGACCTGACCGCCGCACAGCACGAGGATGCGGTCGCACAGCTCCAGCAGCACATCCAGATCCTCGCCCACATAGACAACGGCCACGCCCTGCATCTTCTGCTCGGTGAGCAGATTGTAGATAGTGTAAGAAGTATTGATATCAAGACCGCGGACAGCGTAGGCCGTCATCAGCACCGAGGGTGCCTGTGCGATCTCGCGGCCCACCAGCACCTTCTGCACATTACCGCCGGACATACGGCGGACAGGGAAGCTGGTGGAGGGGGTAACTACCTCCAGCTCCTGCCAGATGCGCTGTGCCAGCGCCTCGGGATCCTTGCGGTCAAGGAAGATGCCCTTGCCCTTACGCCAGGAGCGGAGCATCATGTTGCCGGTCATGCCCATGGAGCCCACCAGACCCATGCCGAGGCGATCCTCCGGCACGAAGCTCATGGCGATACCCGCCTTGCGGATATCCATGGGGTCTTTACCCACCAGCTGCTGCTGCTCACCACCCTCGGGAGGGGTAAAGAGTACAGAGCCGGAGGAAATGGGGTACAGGCCTGCGATGGACTCCAGCAGCTCGCGCTGACCGGAACCGGCAACACCGGCAATACCCAAAATCTCGCCGGAGTTGATGGAGAAGCTCACATCGTCCAGACGCTTGACGCCCAGTTCGTCAAATACGGTCAGACCGTCGATCACCACACGGGGCTCCACATTGACGGGAAGGGGACGGTCGATATTCAGGCTGACAGAGCGGCCCACCATCATGTCCGTCAGGGACTGCTGGTTGGCATCCTTGGTGGCCACATCACCGATGTACTCACCCTTACGCAGCACTGCCACGCGGTCGGACACGGCCAGCACCTCATGGAGCTTGTGGGTGATAATGATAAGGCTCTTACCGTCGGCCTTCATGTTGCGCATAACGGCGAACAGCTTCTCCGTCTCCTGGGGGGTCAGCACGGCGGTGGGCTCATCGAGAATGAGGATGTCCGCGCCGCGGTAGAGGACCTTCACGATCTCCACCGTCTGCTTCTGGGACACGGACATATCGTAGATCTTCATGTCCGGATCAATGTCGAAGCCGTACTTGTCGCAGATCTCCTGGACTTTTTTCCGGGCGTTGGCGCGATCCAGTTTGCCCTCCAGACCCAGAATGATATTCTCAGTGGCGGTGAACAGGTCCACCAGCTTGAAATGCTGATGGATCATACCGATACCGAGGTCAAAGGCGTCTTTGGGGGAAGCAATGGTAACAGGCTGGTCATGGATGTAGATCTGTCCCTCGTCAGGGAAATAGATGCCGGAGAGCATATTCATCAGCGTTGTCTTGCCGCTGCCGTTTTCACCCAGCAGAGACAGGATCTCGCCCTCGCGCAGCTCCATGTTGATGCCGCGGTTCGCCACCACAGAGCCGAAGCGCTTGGTGATGTTCTCCATTTTAATGGCGTTCTTTACAGTTTCCAAGGCTGTCATCCTTTCCTAAGGTGGGGGAAATGGTAAGCCCCACCCCATTGTTATTCCACTCTGCCATTGTAGCATACCTTATGAATAAAGTAAATGACTGCGAACCAAAAAATATTTTTGGGAGCAGAAAAAATTTTTGGCTCATTTTTGGAGAATTTGACAAAAAACAGGCTGCCCTAAGGCAGCCTGTTTTAGTTCAGATACTAGTGCTTTGATTAGAAAGCAACATCCAGACGGGTGATGCCGTCGATCTCCAGATCGAAGTAAGGAGCGGAACGGAACTTGGACTCATAGAACACGCCGTTCTCCACGACCTCGGTGTCGGGAGTGTAGGCCTCGTCGGTATCCACATCAGCCATGTAGGAAGTCAGGTTCTCACCCTTGACGGTGAAGGTGGAGCAGTCATAGACATGCAGGGTACCAGCCTCCAGAGCGGCCTGAACCTCAGCCAGCTTCTCAGCAGTGCCGGGAGCGGCAACGGACTCATTGACATCGGTCAGAACCACGGAGCCGGTGCCCAGAGTGCCGGTCCAGTCAGCGGGGATAGCCTCGCCGTTCTTCACAGCATTGATGGCGAACTCATAGTAGGGAGCCCAGTTGATGCGGGAGGAGATGATGTAGGTGTTGGGGCCGGCAGCCTGAGTGGAGCCGTTGTAGGAGACATTGGGAACACCGGCGTTCTCGCAGGCGGTAGGAGCACCCAGGGAGTCAGCATGCTGGGAGATCAGGACGCACTTGCCATCGATCAGCTTCTGTGCGCCTTCCTTCTCCAGAGCCTCATCGTACCAGGAACCGGTGAAGGTCACATCCATGGTGACGGAGGGGCAGACGGACTTGGCGCCCAGATAGAAGGAGGAGTAACCGGAAACCACCTCAGCGTAGGTGAAAGCGCCGACATAGCCCATCTTGGCCTGATCAGCGGTGATCTTACCGGACTCGATCATCTCGTTGAGCTTCATACCGGCAGCGACACCGGCCAGGAAACGACCCTCATAGATGGAGGCGAAAGCGTTGTGATAGTTGGGGACATCTGCGGTGTGAGCCAGCGTACCGGTGGAGTGGCAGAACTCAACCTCGGGCACTTCCTGAGCGGCCTGCAGCATGTAGGGCTCATGGCCGAAGGAGTTGGCGAAGATGATGTTGCAGCCGGCATCGACCAGGTCCATAGCGGCCTCATAGCACTCCTGACCCTCGGGGATGTTGGTCTTGATGATGTAGTCAGCCTCAGTCAGACCCAGGTTGGCAATGGCCTCCTTGGCGCCGTTGAGGAAGTTCAGGTCATAGGTGGAGTTCTCATCGTGCAGGCAGATGAAACCAACCTTGACAGCGGGAGCAGCAGCACCGTCATCAGCAGCGCCGTCATCAGCGGGAGGTGCGTCGTTACCGCAGGCCACCAGAGACAGAGCCATGACCAGAGCCAGGATCAGAGCAAGAAACTTTTTCATTACTTGTTTTCCTCCTTAATCAAATTTCACACACGGCATAGAGAATTTACCGTGCGGATGAACACGGGCAGTGCCCGAAATTCACATTGTGTTTAGGAACGGGACTATTATACACCAACCGCTGACAGATTTCAACAAAAAATAATAAAACCTGAAAAATCTTCACATTTTCTTGCGGTCGTCCCGTGGGTGCAGGGAAAGTGCTTACAGGTGGATGACCGTACCCGTTGTACCTGCGATGCCCTCCTTGGCCTTCTCCAGCAGGGTGATGAGAGCCTTGCGGCCGGGCTTGGACTCAGCGAAGGACAGGGCTGCCTCTACCTTGGGCAGCATGGAACCGGGGGCAAACTGACCCTCGGCAATGTACTGACGAGCCAGTTCGGGAGTCAGCTCGGAGAGGTTTTCCTGATCGGGCTTGCCGAAGTTGATGGCCACCTTTTCCACGGCGGTGAGGATCACCAGCACATCGGCATCCAGCAGCTCTGCCAGCTTGGCGGAGGCAAAGTCCTTATCAATGACGGCAGCCGTACCGACGAGCTTGCCCTCCTTGCGGACAACGGGGATACCGCCGCCGCCCACGGTGATGACCACCGTGCCGCTCTTGACCAGCGCCTTCACAGTGTTGGTCTCGATGACATCCACAGGCTTGGGGGAGGGGACAACACGGCGATAGCCGCGGCCGGCATCCTCCACCATGGTGAAGCCCTTCTCTGCGGCGATGCGCTGGGCGGTCTCCTTATCGTAGAAGGCGCCCACGGGCTTGGTAGGTTTCTGGAACGCAGGATCAGCCTCGTCCACCAACACCTGTGTCACAACGGTAGCCACATCTTTCTCCAGACCACGCGCTGCCAGCTCGTTGCCGATGGCGTTCTGGAGGTGGAAGCCGATATAGCCCTGAGACATAGCGCCGCACTCGGGGAAGGGCATGTCAGACTTGATGGTGCCTGCCTCGGCGGCGGTAGCCATACCCAGATTGATCATACCCACCTGCGGACCGTTGCCGTGGGCGATAATAACCTCGTTGCCCTCGGCGATGAGGTCTACGATGGGTTTAGCGGTCTCGGTAACCAGTGCCAGCTGTTCATAGGGGGTGTTGCCCAGTGCGTTGCCGCCAAGGGCGATGACGATTCTGCTCATGTGTTTGTACCTCGACTATCTAAAAAAAATTGGAAAACGAAGAAAGGGGAATAGCGGGAGGGGCTTCCTCCCGCTACATGATGCTGTTTAGAAGCATTTACGCTGTTCGGGTGCTTCGTCCATTGCCATCAGGGCACGGACAGGATCCTTTACCTGAGACAGGAAGATCATGGCGGCGATGATGTAGGGCTTATAGGAAGCTTCCTTGTACAGAGGAATAATATAACGGTCAAACACGGAATTGTCAACCTCTCCCTCGGCGCAGCTGAGGCCCGTGATGTCGGCGGGCAGGCAGTGCATATACAGTGCCTTGCCTTCCTTGGTCAGAGCCATCATCTCCTCGGTGCAGGCCCAGTCCTTATGCTCGGCGTTCTGTGCCAGCAGACGCTTCTCCAGGGCGGCGATGCCCTCCTTATCGCCGGCGGCGTACAGTTTGGTACGCTCTTCCATAGCGGCAAAGGGAGCCCAGCTCTTGGGGTAGACGATGTCGGCATCCTTGAAGGCCTCAGCCATAGAGTTGGTCTTGCAGTAGGAACCGCCGGTAGCCTCGGCGTTGCGCTTGGCGATCTCCTCGATCTCGGGCATGACCTCATAGCCCTCGGGATGAGCCAGCACCACATCCATACCGAAACGGGTGAACAGGCCGATGACGCCCTGCGGCACGGACAGAGGCTTACCGTAGGAGGGGGAATAGGCCCAGGTCATAGCTACCTTCTTGCCCTTGAGGTTCTCCACACCGCCGAAGTGGTGGATGACATGGAGCATATCCGCCATGCACTGGGTGGGGTGATCCACATCGCACTGGAGGTTCACCAGCGTGGGCTGCTGCTCCAGCACGCCGTCACGATAGCCTTCCTTCACGGCGTCCATGAAGGTCTTCTGATACTTATGGCCCTCGCCGATGAACATATCATCGCGGATACCGATGACATCGGCCATGAAGGAGACCATGTTGGCCGTCTCACGGACGGTCTCGCCGTGGGCGATCTGAGAGGTCTTTTCATCCAGATCCTGCACCTCCAGGCCCAGCAGATTGCAGGCGGAGGCGAAGGAGAAACGGGTGCGGGTGGAGTTGTCGCGGAAGATGGAGATGCCCAGACCGGAATCAAACACGCGGGTGGACTTATTGCGCTCACGGAGATCACGCAGTGCGTCAGCCACGGTGAAAACGGCGTCGATTTCATCATCGGTCTTATCCCAGGTCCAATAGAAATCGTTCTTGTACATATTGTTGATCTTCAGGGTTTCCAGATGGCGTGCCAGCTCAACAGTCTTGCTCATAAATCTCTTCTCCTTAAAAGTTAATTACGATACATTTACTTTTTTACTTCGTAGAATTTGCCGTCTGCGGCAAACTTTTTTTAATCGTCCCGCAGGACGACATGTGCGTCCGGAGGGACACTCTGCATTTCGTGCTGCGGTGAGCAGCACGGAATGAGAGTCTTACAAAAAACGCTCGCGTTTTTTGTAATTATTTTATATCGTTGCCCGTCAGCTCCTGACGGAAGGAGGTGGCGGAACCGTCCTTGTTTTCGGGCTTGTAGAGGCCGGGAACGGCGGCGTACAGGGCGGCGCAGGTCACCAGATCCTGCTTGAAGGTCACCTCGTTGGGGGCGTGGGCCTGAGACTCGGCACCGGGACCGAAGCCAACACAGGGGATACCGTAGCGACCCTGGATGGACACGCCGTTGGTGGAGAAGGTCCACTTGTCGGTGAGGGGACGGCCCACACGCTTCTCTGCAGCCAGCTCCGTGGGCATGAGGCGCTCGGTGCCCCACAGACCGTGGTGGGCATCAATCAGGGCCTGCACATGGGGAGCGGACTCCTTGTTGATCCAGGTGGGGAAGAAGCACTCCGTCTCGTATACATGACCGGTCCATGCGGGGCGGTCGTACATATACATGGACACCTTCACATCCTTGGCATACTTCTTGCAGGCGGGCAGATCCTCGATCTCCTTGAGGCAGGACTGGTAGGTCTCGCCTGCGGTCATGCGGCGGTCGATGGAGATGGCGCAGCTGTCGGCCACAGCGCAGCGGGAGGGAGAGGTGTAGAAGATCTGGGAGGTGGTGCAGGTACCACGGCCCAGGAAACGGGCATCCTCATAGTGATCGGGGTTATACTTGGGATCCAGCATCTTCACCAGACCCTTGATCTCCTTGTCCTCACCGGCGTCATTCTCGTTGAGGTCGCGGACATTCAGCAGGATCTCTGCCATCTTGTGGATGGCATTGTCGCCGCGCTCGGGAGCAGAACCGTGGCAGGAAACACCCCGGACATCCACCCGGATCTCCATGCGGCCGCGGTGGCCGCGATAGATGCCGCCGTCGGTGGGCTCGGTGGAGATCACGAACTCGATCTTGCTGCGGGCATCCTCGGGACCGTCGAAGTACTCGTTGACGATGGACTGCCAGCACATACCGTCGCAGTCCTCTTCCTGCACGGTGCCCACCACCATCAGCTTGTAGCCCTCGGGCAGGAGTCCCAGATCCTTGATGATCTTGCCGCCGTAGGCAGCAGAGGCCATGCCACCCTCCTGATCGGAGCCGCCGCGGCCATAGATGATATCGTCGGTCTCGTAGCCCTCGTAGGGATCATGCTCCCAGTTATTGATGTTGCCGATGCCCACGGTGTCGATGTGGCTGTCGATAGCGATGATCTTGTCGCCCTCTCCCAGCCAGCCGATGACATTGCCCAGTTTGTCGATCTCCACCTTATCATAGCCCAGCGCCTCCAGCTCCTGTGCAATGCGGCGAACGACGCCCTCCTCCTCGCAGCTCTCGCTGGGGATGGCGATCATGTCACGCAGGAAACGGCTCATTGCGGGCTTATAGCCCTCGGCAGCTTTTTTAATGGCTTCGAAATCCATAGCGTTACCTCCACAGTATTGTATGTTATGTGTATTACCAAACAAATTTTATATGTGTTGCACAGAAAAGCTCTCTGCCTCACACCCATATAATAGCACAGTCACGGCAGATGTCAAACAAAAAATTATGAAACCTAAAAAATTTTTTTGAGAAAGTGTTGATTTCATAAAAAAGTGTGGTATCATATAATCGTAGTAAGAGAGAAACGAAAGAGAAAAGGAGTACACTTGCCTATGGAGACAAAGCGATTTGAACTGCTCAAACAGCTTGCCGCCGGCATCGCCGCCCAGTTTGGCGAGCATTGCGAGGTGGTGGTGCACGATGTTTCTTCCAGCCATTCCGACCGGACCATCGTCCACATCGAGAATGGCCATGTATCCGGCAGAAAGGTGGGCGATGGCGCCTCCCAGGTGGTGCTGGATCAGCTGGAGCATCAGGACAGCCAGCCCCAGGATCACCTCTGCTATCTCAGTCGTACCCCCGATGGGAAAATTTTGAAGTCCTCGTCCCTCTACATCCGCAACAGCCGCGGCGTTGTGGTGGCCATCCTCTCCATTAATTATGACATCAGCAACTTTATGATGATGCATCAGGAGCTGGGAGAGTTTATGATGCCCCGTGACCGCGAGCAGTCTGAGCCCCAGAAGATCATCAATGTCAACGATGTCCTCAACGAGCTCATCGAGCAGTCGGTGCAGCTGGTGGGAAAGCCGGTGGCACTGATGAACAAGGACGACAAGGTCAAGGCCATCCGCTTCCTCAACGATTCCGGTGCCTTCCTCGTCACCAAGTCCACCGACAAAGTCGCAAAATACTTCGGTATATCCAAATACACACTTTATTCTTATATTGATGCCAACAAACAGCAGGAGGAGAACAAAAAATGATCGATCTGTCTATCAACAAGCAGGGTCTTGCCAACAACATCGCCAAGGCTAAGGAAAACAACATCATTATCCCCACCTTTGCTCAGATGGAGAATCCCGATCTCATCCCCGAGAAGATCAAGGCAAAGCTGGCCAACACGGGTCTTTGGGATGTGGATCCCGTGAACCTCTTCCGCATCACCTGGAAGAACGAGGCAAAGGATTTCGGCGGTCTGTATCAGTCCGTCCCCAACTATGTGGAGATACCCTCTTCTCTCTCCGGCGTGAAGTGCCGCATCATCGCCATGGCCGGTAAGTGGTTCCCCACCGGCTGCCATAAGGTGGGTGCCTCCTTCGGCTGCCTGGCTCCCCGTCTGGTGACCGGCCAGTTTGATGCTACTTATCACCATGCCGTGTGGCCCTCCACCGGTAACTACTGCCGCGGCGGCGCCTTTAACTCCAAGCTGCTGGCCTGCGACAGCGTGGCCATCCTCCCCGCCGAGATGTCCAAAGAGCGCTTTGAGTGGCTCAGCAAGATTGCCGGTCAGGTCATCGCCACCCCCGGCTGCGAGTCCAATGTCAAGGAGATCTTCGACAAGACCTGGGAGCTGAAGGCCGATCCCACCATGATGATCTTCAACCAGTTCGAGGAGATGGGCAACCCCCTGTGGCATTACAATGTCACCGGTAACGCCCTGGCAGACCTGTATGAGGCTGTGAAGAAGCCCGGTCAGCGTCTGGCAGGTGCCTGCTTCACCTCCGGCTCCGCCGGCACCATGAGCGCAGGCGATCGTCTGAAGGATCTGTATCCCACCATGAAGCTGGGTGTGGGCGAAGCTCTGCAGTGCCCCACCATTCTGGACAACGGCTTCGGCGGTCACCGCATTGAGGGTATCGGCGATAAGCACATCCCCTGGATCCACAATGTGAAGAATACCGACATGGCCATCGCCATCGACGACGAGGACTCCCAGCGTCTGCTGCGCCTGTTCAACACCGCCGACGGTCAGGCCTATCTGAAGAACGAACTGGGTCTGGACGACGAGCTCATTGAGAAGCTGACCTGGCTGGGTATCTCCGGTATCGCCAATGTGCTGTGCTGCATCAAGATGGCCAAGTACTACGAGCTGACCGAGGACGATATCCTCTGCACCGTGCTGACCGACTCCGCCGGTATGTACGGCAGCCGCATCGAGGAGCTGAACGAGGCCCACGGCGCGTACAGCCTGCTGGAGGCTGCCAAGGATCACTCCCTGCATATGCTGGGTCTCAAGACCGACAACCTGCTGGAGCTGACCTATGCCGACCGCAAGCGCATCCACAACCTGAAGTACTACACCTGGGTGGAGCAGCAGGCCCGGGATGTGAAGGATCTGAACGCTCTGTGGTACGATACCAAGGGTACCTGGGATGCCGTCCACGCACAGGCCGACGAGCTGGATGCCCTCATCAACGAGTTCAACGAGGCAACCGGCCTGCTGAAGGCGCTTTAAGGAATATTAAAGGGGGAGCAGGCTCCCCCTTTAGATCCCCCTTTCAGCCCTCTGCGCGCACTCGCGTTGCTCGCACACTGGAGGGCTGAGAAGAATTTTTCCTCACGCAAAGCGCGAGGAAAAATGATTGAATAACAATCGTCGCAGGGCGGGGCATTCGCCCCGCCCTGCATTCTTTTTCAAGGAGAAACAACCATGAAAAATGTAAAATACGGCCAGTGTGTCCGCTGCGGCAAGACCTACGAGGCCACCCCTGATCTCACCAACTGTGAATGCGGCGGTATTCTGGATATCGTCTATGATTACGACTACATCAAGTCCGTTCTCACCAAGGAGAAGCTGGCTGCCCGGGATAACCGCACCATGTGGCGCTATCGGGAACTGCTGCCCATTGAGGAGACTACCCCCGACACCCCGCTGCGTGTAGGCTGGAGCCCCCTGTATGAAGAGCCCAAGCTGGCCCAGATGCTGGGCATCCGCAAACTGTGGGTGAAGGACGACGGTCAGAACCCCACCGCCTCGCTGAAAGACCGCGCCAGCGCCATGGCGGTGGCCAAGGCACTGGAGGCAGGGGCGGAGACCATCGCCTGTTCCTCCACGGGCAATGCCGCCTCCTCTCTGGCAGGCAACGCCGCCGCTGCGGGCCTCAAGACCTTCATCTTCGTCCCCGAGCGGGCCCCACAGGGCAAGGTGGCACAGCTGATGATCTTCGGCGCCAATGTCATCTCCGTCAAGGGAAACTATGAGGACACCTTCAAACTCTCCGCCGCCGCCATCGACAAGTACGGTTGGTATAACCGCAACGCCGCCATCAACCCCTATCTCAGCGAGGGCAAAAAGACGGTGGCGCTGGAGATCGCCGAGCAGCTGAACTGGGAGATGCCCGATTATCTGGCTATCTCTGTGGGCGACGGCTGCACCATCGCCGGTGTGTGGAAGGGCTTCAAGGATCTGTACGCCATCGGCTTCATCGACAAGCTGCCCCGTTTGATCTCCGCCCAGTCCTACGGCTGCTACCCCATCAACCGCGCCATTCAGGACAATGCCCCCTGGGAGCCTATGGAGGAGAACACCATCGCCGACTCCATCTCTGTGGGTGTGCCCCGCAATGCCGATAAGGCCCTGGCCGCCATCCGGGAGTCCAACGGCCTGGCCATCTGCGTAACGGACGAAGAGATTCTGGCTGCCCAGCGGCTGTTGGGCAAGACCTGCGGCGTATTCGGTGAGCCTGCCGGTGTCACCGGCGCAGCGGCGCTGAAGAAGGCCTGCGAGGAGGGACTCATCCCTGCCGAGGCTACCGTGGTTTCCGTGGTGACGGGCAACGGCCTCAAGGATGTGGCCAACGCCATCAAGTCCGCCGGTTCTCCCCTCCACATCGAACCCGACCTCGATGTGATGGTCAAGGGCTTTGCCGAGCGCGGTGTCGAAGTAAAATAACTGGCACAAAATGAAAACCGCCCTTCGGGGCGGTTTTTTGCTGTATACAGAGAATGTAGGGGCGGACGGCGTGCGCCGTGTCCTGCGGGGACACAAGTGCCTTGGGGGACAGCCCGCAAGATGCGGGGCGTCATAAATACCGCCCCCCTACAAAGGCGGCTTTAGGCTTCTTGGTATGTTGTAGGGGCCGATGCCCACATCGGCCCGCACAACAAACGGAAGTCTCTCGATAGACGGCGGGGCGATGTGGGCATCGCCCCCTACAAAATATTAGGAAGATTTCGGTCATATTGTAGGGCGGGGTGTGGGAACCCCGCCCTACGAGTTCTGTCCAGCACACTTTACTCATTTCTTTTTTTCACAAAAATATTGAAATATTTTCGTCCATTTCGCCCTTTTTCTCCTTGACTTTTTCCCTTCCATAGGGTATGATATTCGAGGTTTGTAAAGTGCGTGTGCTTTACATAAAGGGAAACTGCTTTACAGAAAGGGAGGAAATCGCATGAAAAACCAGACTTATCGCATGACGATGCTCTTCGATTTTTACGGCGAGATCCTCACTGAGCGTCAGAAGGAGTTCTTCGATCTGTATTATAACGAGGATCTCTCCCTTGGCGAGATCGCCGAGAACAGCGGCATCACCCGTCAGGGTGTCCGTGATGTGATCGTTCGTGCCGAGGCTGCCATGCAGGAGATCGAGGACAAGACGGGCCTTATCCGTCGCTTCATGCAGATGCAGGGCAAGGTCAGAGCCATTGAGGAGGCCACCGACGCTATCCGTAAGCTCAACTACCGCCAGTACGAGAACCCCGAGCTGGATCGCCTCACCACCGTGATCAGCGAGAACGCCGCGGCACTGAAGGAGTAAACCATGGCCTTTGAAGGACTCAGCGAAAAGTTAAACGGCGTATTTAAAGCCCTCCGCGGCAAAGGCCGCCTCAGCGAGGCCGATGTCCGTACCGGTTTGCGTGAAGTGCGTCTGGCCCTTCTGGAGGCCGATGTCAGCTACAAGGTGGTCAAGGACTTCGTTGCCGCCCTCACCGAGCGGTGCGTGGGCAGCGATGTGCTGGACAGCCTCACGCCCGCCCAGCAGATCATCAAGATCGTCAACGAAGAGCTGACAAAGCTCATGGGCACCACCAACGCCAAGCTCACCTTTGCCAACCGCGGCCCCACCGTGGTGATGATGGTGGGTCTGCAGGGTGCCGGTAAAACCACCAACGGTGCCAAGCTGGCCGGTTTGATGCGCCGCCAGTTTAGCAAGCGCCCCCTGCTGGTGGCCTGCGATGTGTACCGTCCCGCTGCCATCACCCAGCTGCAGGTGGTGGGTAAGCAGCTGGATATCCCCGTGTTCGAAATGGGACAGGCCGATCCTGTGAAGATCGCCACCGAGGCGCTGAAATACGCCGCCGATCACGGCCACGATATGGTGTTCCTCGATACCGCCGGCCGCCTCCATATTGACGAGGCGCTGATGGACGAGCTGAAGAATATCAAGTCCGCTGTCCGCCCCAATGAGATCCTGCTGGTGGTGGACGCCATGACCGGTCAGGATGCAGTGAACGCCGCCTCCGCCTTCGACGAGGCATTGGGGATCGACGGTGTGCTGCTGACCAAGCTGGACGGCGACGCCCGCGGCGGTGCCGCACTGTCCATCAAGGCCACCACCGGTAAGCCTATCAAATTCGTGGGTACGGGCGAGAAGCTGGATATGATCGAGCTGTTCCACCCCGACCGCATGGCCTCCCGTATCCTGGGTATGGGCGATATGCTCACCTTTATCGAAAAGGCCGAGCAGCAGTATGACGAGAAGCAGGCCAAAAAGCTGGAGGAGAAGCTGAAGAAGAACCGCTTCACCCTTACCGACTACTTAGAGCAGCTGGAGCAGCTGCAGAACATGGGAGATCTCAATCAGATCGCCTCCATGCTGCCCGGTGGTATGAGCAAGGGTCTGGACATGAGCCAGATCGACGAGAAGAAGTTCGCTCGAACCAAGGCTATTATCCAGTCCATGACCGTAAAGGAGCGGGAAAATCCCCAGATCCTCAACGCGTCCCGCCGCCGCCGCATTGCCGCCGGCTGTGGACAGGAGGTCTCGGATGTGAACCGCCTTATTAAATCCTACGAGGCCATGCAGGAGATGACGAAAGCCATTTCCCGGGGCAACCTCTCCGCTCTGGGCATGATGGGCCACGGAAAGGGCAAGAAAATGTCCGGTTTCGGACGGAAAAAGCGTTTGAAATAAGTGCCAACGCATTTATGGATGATATAAAAAACAAATTTTTAAATTTTGGAGGAAAAATACTATGGTTAAGATTCGTCTGAGAAGAATGGGCGCTAAGAAGGCTCCTTTCTATCGTGTTGTTGTCGCTGACAGCCGCTATCCCCGTGATGGCCGCTTCATCGAGGAGATCGGCATCTACAATCCCTGTGTGAACCCCGCTGAGATCAAGATCGACGCCGAGCGTGCCCGTGAGTGGATCAAGACCGGCGCTCAGCCCACCGATACCGTTCGCGCTCTGCTGAAGAAGGTCGACGTTCTGTAAGTCGAGGGGCGAATCGGTACAATGAAAGATTTGCTGCTCTATATCGCCAGAAGTCTTGTGCAGCAGCCTGACAAGGTCACTGTGACCGAGATCAAGGGTGCCGACGAGCTGACGCTGGAGCTGCGCGTAGCCCCGGAAGATATGGGCAAGGTCATCGGTCGTCAGGGCCGGATCGCCAAGGAGATCCGCACTCTGGTCCGCGCCTACGCCCAGCGCACCGGCGTAAAAGTTTCTGTGGATATTTGCGATTAACGGAATTACTCCCGAAATCCCTTTTTTGAAGGGCTTTCGGGAGTTTTCTTTTTGGCCTGTGATCACAAAATGCGCACATTTTGACATTGAAATAAGCAAAAAATAGGAGCACAAAGTGCGCAGTAACTATGTAGAACTTATTGCCCTATTCGCTTGGACCGTGTGTGACGGTGTGCAAGGGCTTTGAATTAGAATTTGTAAATAATATGGCACCATATACAAGAATCGGAAGAAATCTTTGTATATGGTGCCAATTGCAATATATGGTTGCATATCGTATAATAGGGACAAGAAAACAAAATAACGGCAGTGCAGGGGAGCGCCAACTCCCATGCACCTGCGCAGGTGGTAACAGCACCTACACAACGGATAAATCCGCACCGTTAGGAGTAGTATATCTGTTTGCAGTCTTATTTGCAAGCATTTATTTTCTAGCATGCGAGAACCGTATTGTCGATCAACATCGTGTAGGGTAACGATACCTGCACGATGTTTTGTTTTCCAAATCTATATTTGGAGGTGCACTATGGACAATCGGTTTCTTAGAGTGGAAGAGGTGGCAAGGTATATGGACATCTCTGTTCCTACCGCCTACAAGGTAATTCGGCGGCTTAATGACGAGCTTCGCGAAATGGGCTATTTGACGATCTCTGGTAGAGTCAGCAGAGTCTATTTCGAAAAGAAGCTTTATAGTGGCGAGTGTGCATGAGAGGAGGTACGATATGTCTGTCTATAAGGATGAAAAGAGAAAGACCTGGATGGCGCGATTCAGGTACAAGGATTGGCAGGGAAATGTAAAGTGGCGCGCCAAGCGCGGTTTTGCAACGAAGCGGGAGGCGCAACAGTGGGAAAATGACTTTCTTGCCAGCCAGCAGAAGGATTTAACCATGACGCTGTCCTCTTTCGTAGATCTCTATTTGGAGGAACTGCGGCCTCGTTTGAAAGTTAGTACGATGCGTACGAAAGAGGCGAATTTTTCCAAGTGGATCGTTCCGTATCTTGGAAAGAAGAATGTATGTGATGTGGATTCTGCCGACATCTTCAAATGGCAGAATATGCTGCTTCAGTACAAGGACCCGAAGACCGGAAAGGTGTTTTCGAAGAATTATCTTCGTAATCTCAATGCACAGCTGCATGCACTTTTTCGGTATGCGCAGAAGCACTATAAGCTGAAGGAGCATCCTATGGAGGTGCTGGATAAAATTGGCTCCAAGAACGAGGGAAAGATGGACTTCTGGACCCTTGAGGAGTACACCGCTTTTTCTGAGGAATGCATGGAAGATCCTTTGGCGTACTACTGTTTCGAGACTCTCTACTGGACGGGGATTCGGGAAGGGGAGATGCTGGCTTTGCAGCCGAAGGACTTTGACTTTGATGCAAAGAACGTATCTATTACGAAGACGTATCACTGTATTAAGGGTGAGGATGTCTACACTTCCCCGAAGACGAAGGCAGGAAATCGTGTTGTGGATCTTCCTGAAAAGCTCTGTAACGAGCTGCAGGACTATCTGCGCCAGAACTATGAAATGGCGCCGACTGATAGGATGTTCCCTGTACAGAAGGATTTCCTGTATGGCCGTATGAAGAAGTTTGCTGAGAAAGCGGGAGTGAAGCGCATTCGTATCCACGATCTTCGCCATTCTCATGTATCCTTGCTGATCCACCTCGGCTTTAATGCATTGGAAATTGGTGAGCGCATTGGACATGAGAGTGCGGCGATCACCTATCATTATGCCCACCTGTTTCCTGACCCTGAGCGCAGGTTGGCAAAGAGCCTGGATCAGATGATGGGAGGTGATGCCTAATGTCCCACAAGGGTGTAGACAAATATAACCGCTGGCGCAGCAAGACGGTTACCTTCCGCGCCTCTTCTGAGGAGTATGAGGACATCAAAAGGCTGGTGGCTCTCAGTGGGCTGACCAAGCAGGAGTATTTTCTACAGCGCCTGCTTGATGGAAAGGCGGAGGTAATCGGAAATCCGCGGGCATTTAGGGCGCTGCGCATGGAACTGACGCGTCTGTGCGGAGAATTACAGCGTTTGAGCAGTGGAGAGGAAGCAAACAGACGACTCATGAATATGACGGAGTATGCGCTGAAAATTCTTGAAGATATGCTCAATCCCAATCAAAATCATTGAACTAAAGGAGGAAAAGCAAATGGATCATTGGATGCATATTGATATTGCAAAGCTCAAGAGTATGAGCATGATGGGAGGATTGTATATCCTCGACGAGTTGAAGTCGAGGACGACGAGCAAAGGAAAGCCGTTTGTGAGCGGACGTCTTTCTGATGCCAGTGGCAGCATCGACTTCGTGATGTGGGACAACTGTCCGCTGTCTGTTGAAGATGTTGGGAAGATCATCTATGTGGATGCGGAAGTAACCATGTACAAGGGGGCACTGCAGGCGAAGCTCTATACCGCGCACTTGGCAACGGAGGGAGAACTCGGTGTTTTGGACATGACGGCGCTGATCCCGATGGCTCCCATTAACATTGAAAGGGCGTTCTTTGAAATCGGAGACGCGATGGTTGACTTTTTGCCGAATAACTACGCGATGATCGCGCTGGGTCTGCTTATAGACCATACCGATTTGATTAGACGCTGTCCGGCGGCAAAATCGGTACACCACGCATTTGTCGGTGGCTGGGTGATGCATACCTGCAATATGCTGAGGATGGCGAAACACATCTGCGATCAGTATGGAGCGGACTATCATATTGATCGACCGCTGTTTCTCGCGGGGGTAGCGCTCCATGATATTGGAAAGCTGCGGGAGTTTACGCTGAACCAGTATGGACTGGTGAAGCAGTACTCCGATGAGGGGAAGTTGCTCGGTCACTCTGCCTTGGGTGTGCTGATGGTTGCTGAGAAGGCGAAGGAACTGTCTATCTCGCAGGAGGAAGTGTTCCCGCTTCAGCACATGATCTTGTCCCATCACGGGAAGGCAGAACTTGGCGCTGCTGTTGAGCCGATGTGTATCGAGGCACAGCTCCTGTCGCAGCTGGACGGGATTGACAGCCGTCTAGAGATCTGCCGCTGCGCGCTGGACAAGACGGAAAAGGGGAAGTTCAGCGATCTCATTCGTGCGCTGAATAAGCAGATCTATCGCGTGGCATAGGAAAAGACGAGCGGGGAACCCATGGGTTCCCCGCTGTTGTGGCGTAGAATGACTATTATCAACCTATCACATCCAAAAATTTAACTATTTTACGGCATCTGTCAGACGGGGTTGGCTAAATAAAAGTTAGCGATACTTGGTTTGATAACCGAGTATCGATTCTTTTTATTAAACAATAAAGAGCTAACTGATTTTGATTAAGTCAGTTAGCTCTTTTTTTGTCTCCAAATTGAATGTGATTATTTTTTTCTGGTCGACAGTGGGAGAAACATCAGGAAGAAGCACCCCAGCAGTATGATCGAACCGCAACAAACGGCATATGCGCCAAAGTGCCGGATTAAGATACTGCCCATAACCGCACCAGATGCAAATGCTATCACTATAACAGAAGAAATAGATGCAGTGTGTTTATCTTCGCGATTGCCGACAAGGCCGCACGTTATCACACTGTGCATTGCCGAGCGAAGATTGCCTATGCACATAGTTGTTGCTACACTCGCGTCTTCAATTTTTCTAAAGGCTTCTACCTGAATGCCGCAAGCCAGAGAAATAAGCGAATTTGCAAGCAGGTTCGCAGACTGAGGAATCCATGCAACCGAGAACAATACTACAGCTTCAAATAAAACGCATATTTGCCGCCAGTGCAGCCGTTCACGGCGTCTGCCGAAGTGACAAAGGAAAGCGGCCAAAGCCACTCCGCACAAAAACGCTGCAATGGGAAATGCGTAGTGTAACGCTGGCTCCCACTCTCCCTTTGACAAATGAATGCTGAACAGCAGAACATTTCCCGTCTGCGCATTCGCAAAAACCTGTCCTCTATAAAGATAGGAATATGAATCCATAAGCCCACCGGATATAGCCAAGAGAGTACCTATAAAAAGAGATTCCGACATTTGTTTTCTCATATTTCTTATTTCCGCTTTTGTTGTTCTTGAAAGTGATAGAGTTCCGGATGCCTGTCACGGAAAACGGGGATTCTGTCACGGATTTTTTCCAGAGTCTGCATATTAAGGCTTGCAGACACGATCACCTCTGTTTCCCCGGCAAGAGTCAGGGGTTCACCCAAGGGATTGATCACGGCAGAATTGCCGCCGGTATAGCCAAAGACAAAGCCGCAGTATTCTTTCACCGGCCTCCAAAATGAATTTTCTGTTATAGCCCATGTCCATCATTGATGTGCCTCCAGTGCTGCGGTGATGAAGCCCTTAAATAGCGGGTGAGGCCGGTTGGGGCGGCTCTTGAATTCCGGGTGATACTGAACACCTACATAGAACGAGCGGTCAGTCAACTCGACCGTCTCCACCAGCTTGCTATCTGGGGAAAGCCCGCTCAGCGTCAGACCGGCTGCACAAAGGGCATCTCGGTAATCGTTATTGAACTCATAACGGTGACGGTGGCGCTCGTAGATCAGCGTCTGACCATAGCACCGCTCCATGGTCGTTCCCTCGGCAATCACGCACGGATAGCTGCCCAGACGCAGGGTGCCGCCTTTGTCAATCTCATCGCTCTGACCGGGCATAAAGTCGATGACCTTATGTTCTCCCTTCGGGGCAAACTCGCCGGAATTCGCATCTGCAATACCAAGCACATGACGGGCATATTCGATGACAGCGATCTGCATTCCAAGGCAGATTCCAAAATAGGGAATGTGGTTTTCCCTCGCATACTGCGCCGCTAGGATCATGCCCTCAATGCCGCGATCACCGAAGCCACCGGGGACGATGATACCGTCGAGATCGGAAAGGACTTCGTCCTTTGTTGCCTCTGTGATGGTCTCGGAGTCGATCCACCGAATGTCGATCATGGAGTCAAGAGCGAAACCTGCATGGCGCAGAGCCTCGGCAACGGAGAGATACGCATCGTGGAGCTGCACGTACTTGCCCACGAGTCCAATGGTGACGGTTTTGCTGCGGCTTTTGATGGCTGCGACCATGGCCTGCCACTCGCTCAGGTCAGGTTCCGGAGCGGTCAAATGCAGTTCCCGGCAGACAACGGAGGAAAGCTGCGCCTTTTCCAAAAAAAGGGGCGCTTCATAGAGCACGGGGAGAGTCAGATTTTCGATGACGCAGTCCAGCTTCACGTTGCAGAAGTTGGCGATTTTGCGGAAGATACTCTTGTCCGTGATGGGTTCATCACAGCGTAGGACGATGATATCGGGTGTGATGCCCATGCCCTGCAGCTCCTTCACGGAGTGTTGTGTGGGCTTGGATTTATGTTCGCCGGAGGCTTTCAGATAGGGAACCAGCGTGACATGGATATACAGGGCATTCTCCCGACCCACTTCATGACCCACCTGCCGGATGGCCTCAATAAATGGCTGGCTTTCGATGTCGCCGATGGTGCCGCCGATCTCCGTGATGACTACATCAGCCTCGGCTCTGCTGCCGACATTGTAGATAAAGCGTTTGATCTCATCCGTGATGTGTGGGATGGTCTGCACGGTGGTGCCGAGATATTCGCCGCGGCGCTCCTTGGAGATGACATTGGAATAGACCTTGCCGGTGGTCAAATTGGAGTATTTGTTCAGGTCTTCGTCGATGAATCGCTCGTAATGCCCCAGATCAAGGTCGGTTTCGGCTCCGTCCTCTGTCACAAAGACCTCGCCGTGCTGATAGGGACTCATGGTGCCGGGATCAACATTGATATAAGGGTCCAGCTTCTGCGCCGCCACCTTCAGTCCCCTCGCTTTCAGCAGACGCCCCAAAGATGCCGCTGTAATGCCTTTACCCAAACCGGATACCACACCGCCGGTCACAAAAATATACTTTGCCATATGCCATTCTCCTAACGTGAAAACTTAAAAAAAGGAAAAGGCGTCCATCTGGGGACACCTGTCCCAGATGAACGCCTTCGTTCAACACACGGTATTATACTGCAATAAACTACGATTTGTCAATTAGGGTTTCCCGCAAAATTATTGTTCCAACGAGATTTTCATTCTATATGTTAGCCAGCGATTCCCTTATACCGCTTCCAATTGGTTCATCCATTTTCGACTGTGAAATACGATCAGTGAAATGCCAAAGCGAATACATTCTTCAAGTGACAGTAGAAAATATACATAAGGA
>JAFQCJ010000018.1 GCA_017416445.1 Oscillospiraceae bacterium
GGTGAACATCGACAAGCACCGTCAGAAGATGGGCATGGTGTTCCAGCACTTTAACCTCTTCCCCCACAAGACCATTATGGACAACATGACCCTGGCCCCCATTCAGGTCAAGCACATGAAGAAGGAGGAGGCCGAGGCCAAGGCCATGAAGCTCCTGGAACGCGTGGGCCTCGGTGATCGCGCCAACGCCTATCCCATCCAGCTCTCCGGCGGTCAGAAGCAGCGTATCGCCATCGTCCGTGCTCTCATGATGGAGCCGGAAGTGATGCTCTTCGACGAGCCCACCTCCGCTCTCGACCCCGAGATGGTGGGCGAGGTGCTGGAGGTTATGAAGGAGCTGGCTGAGGACGGCATGACCATGGTGGTGGTTACCCACGAGATGGGCTTTGCCAAGGAGGTGGGCAACCGTGTTCTCTTTATGGCCGACGGCAAGCTCATGGAAGAGGGCAGCCCCGACCAGCTGTTCAATAACCCCCAGTGTGACCGTTTGAAGGACTTCCTCAGCAAGGTGCTGATTTGATTAGGAGTTCATACTATGACAAAACAGGATCTCTATTCCCTGCTGCAAGGGCGCATGAGCGACCTCACGGCTCTCTCTGACAGCATTTGGGGCTTTGCCGAGCTCTCTTTGCAGGAGTATCGCTCCGCTGCTTGCTTGGCAGACTTTTTGGAAAACGAGGGCTTCACCGTGGAGCGCGGCATCGCAGGTATCGAGACCGCCTTCTGCGCCTCTTTCGGCAGCGGCAAGCCCGTCATCGGTCTCCTTGCCGAGTACGATGCCCTTGACGGTCTCCAGCAGGAGGCAGGTGCTATGTATCCCTGCGGCAGCGGCGGCTGCGGTCACGGCTGCGGTCACCATCTGCTGGGCGTCGGCTCTGTAGGTGCGGCGCTGGCTGTGAAGGCCTACCTCGAGGAAAAGGGCGAGGGCTGCGGCACGGTGGAGCTGTACGGCTGCCCCGGTGAAGAGGGCTTGGCCTCCAAGGCCTTCATGGCTCGTGAAAAGCTCTTCGCCCATCTCGATGCCGCTCTTTCCTGGCATCCAGGTGACGAAAACCGCGTCTTTACCGGCAGCAATCAGACCTCTTTGCAGGTGCTCTACACCTTCCACGGTATCGCCTCCCACGCAGCAGAGACCCCCCACATGGGTCGCAGCGCACTGGACGCCGTGGAGCTGATGAACATGGGCGTACAGTTCCTCCGTGAGCATATGCCCCGTACCGACTCTGTCCACTACGCCATCACCAACACCGGCGGTGTCTCTCCCAATGTGGTGCAGCCTGAGGCCGCTGTCCTGTACATGGTACGCTCCGACACGGTGCCCCACGCCAAGGATCTCTTGAGCCGCGTGGATAAGATCGCACAGGGCGCAGCATTGATGACGGAGACCACACTGGCCCGCCGTTTCCTTGACGGCACAGCAGACATCGTCCCCAACGCCGTACTGGAGCAGCTCCTTTACAACAACTTGGTGGAAGCTCCCGCCCCCGTCTACACCGCCGAGGAGCAGCGCTACGCCGCCGCCCTCTACGCCACCTATCCCCATTCCGATTCTCCCCAGCCCATCCACGAGGGCGTTGTACCCTACATTCACAGCGATGAGCATGACTACGGTTCTTCCGATGTGGGCGATGTCAGCTGGCTGACCCCCACCTCTCAGATCCTTACTGTCACCTATCCCGCCGGCTCTCCCGGTCATAGCTGGCAGAATGTGGCCATCGGCAAGCACAGCGTGGCCCATAAGGGTATGATCTACGCCGCACAGGTGCTGGGCTGCACGGTGGTGGATCTGTTTGAAGATCCCACGCTGCTGACCGCCGCCCGTAACGAGTGGCAGCAAAAGACCGCAAACGGCTACACCTGCCCCATCGAGGCGGGCGTGACCCCTTGCATCATTTGACATACCCAATAAGAAAAGACACCCCCCAGGGTGTCTTTTCTTATGTACTTATTGTTTTTTGAGCCACGCAGGAAAGTCCCGCAGGCTGCCGCAGGGCATGGTGACAGGGGTATCATCGCGGTTGATGGCCCAGTCGGTGACAAAGTAGCGGCGGAGGATCCCCGCTTTTTCCGATGCCAGCATATCCTCCTGCATATCATTGCCCACCATGAGGATGTCCTCCGCCTTCAGATTCAGCTTACCCATGATCTCATGGTAATAGGCGGGATTCGGCTTGCAGAGCGTTGCGTTCTCATAGGTGGTGACGAGGTCGAAATCCTCCATGGAGAGGCCCACCCAGCTGAGGCGGGTGGCTACCGCATCGTAAGGGAACAGCGGGTTGGTGGAGAGCACCACCACATCGGCCCATTCCCGGGCCGCCGCCACAGCCGCCCGGGCCGCCGCCCCATCGGGGGTGCAGGATCCCCTCACCCCATGGAACTCATTGCTGTAGAATTTGTTGAAAGCTGGGATGTCATCATAGACCCGCTCTCCACAGAGTTCGGCAAAGGCACGCCAAAATCGGTCGTAATTGGAGCAGGAGCCGTCGTTGCGCACCATCTCGGCGGTACACTTCCACATGGCATCCACGATCTCCTTCGGCTCATAGCCCATGGGCACAGCATAGGCAGCCAGTTCTTTGAGATAGTGCTTGATGAAGGTCTCCATGTCCATACCCAGGAGAGTGCCGTCCAAATCAAAAAATACTGCTTTACTCATAACTTAACTCTTTCCGTGGATCTCACCGCGGCAGCGGGGACAGGTGATGACGATCTTCCCCTTCCCCACAGGCACGCGGCAGACAGCGCGGCAGTTGGGACAGGTGAAGTACTTATGCTCTTTATCCAGTCGCTGCTGCTTATTTCTGCCCAGTTTGCCCTTAACGGGCCACCAGATCTTCTGCAAAAACCAGGCATTCTCTGCGCGGCGCTTTTCCAGCTTGCGGGAGAAGAGGCGGAAGAGGGTAACAAACAGCAGCACCGTGGAGACAAAGCCGATGATTGCCTCCACAAAATCGGGCAATTTGAAAATGGCGTTCACCACATCCAAAATAATGGCTGCCCAAAGGGTCGCCAGCGACAGGTGATCGGCACCGTTGCGCCCATACATAAAACGGCTCAATGCGTTGCGTATCCGTTGAAAGAAACTCATAATGATTCCTCGTTTCCCATGGGCATAGAAAACCCACATCATCTCAGGCTACCATTTTAGCCCAATTCTCCCGAAAGGTAAAGCCCTCACAGGAAAATTAACAAATCGGACAAATTTTGCCCCTCCAATTGCATTTGTCCCACGGCACTGGTATAATAAGATTGGTACACAATGGGGATCGGCGAGGAATCTCCCCGCCGACCCCCTATCTGAAAAGACGCTGCCCGCGGTGCAGCCCTCACACCTATTGTATGACGCCGCCCAGCCCCTTGTGCGGCAAGAAAAAAGGAGTCACATTATGGTTAAGATCGCACCTTCTATCCTCTCTGCTGACTTTGCCAATCTCCAGCGTGATATTGAGAAGATCGCCACCGCCGACTATGTCCATGTGGATGTGATGGACGGTCTGTTCGTCCCCAACATCACCATCGGTATCCCCGTGGTGAAATCTCTCCGCCCCACCACCGCCCTTCCTCTGGATGTCCACCTGATGATCGACCGCCCTGTGCGCTATGTGGAGCAGTTCTGCGATGCCGGCGCCGATATCGTCACCTGCCATGTGGAGTCCGACACCGAGGAAAACACCAGAGAGGCCCTGCGCCTCATCCGCGCCAAGGGTAAAAAGGCCGGCGTGGTGGTCAAGCCCAAGACCCCCGCCTCCGCCGTGCTGCCTTTTATCGACCTGTGCGACATCATCCTCGTCATGACGGTGGAGCCCGGCTTCGGTGGTCAGAAGTTTATGGCGGACATGATGCCCAAGGTAGAGGCTATCCGCGGCTATATCGACGCCATGAACCCCGCTTGCGAACTGGAGGTGGACGGCGGCGTGGATACCGCCACCGCCCCTCTGTGCATCCACAGCGGTGCCAATGTGCTGGTGGCAGGCAGTGCCGTGTATAAAGCTGCCGACATTCCGGCCAAAATCAAGGAACTGAGAGGATAAGGAAGTCTATGGAATTTTTCCCCGCACCGTTAGAACATCTGGTAGAGCAGTTTGCCCGATTGCCCGGCATCGGCGGCAAATCCGCCCAGCGTCTGGCGTTCCATGTGCTGAATCTCCCTGAGGAAGAGGCACGGGAATTCGCCGACGCCATCGTGGACGCCAAGCGCAGCGTGACCCTCTGCCCCGTTTGCTGCTCCCTGACGGCAGGAGGCCTCTGTCCCATCTGCGCCGACCATAAGCGTGACGAGGGCACCATCTGTGTGGTGGCTGACCCCCGGGATGTGCTGGCAGTGGAGCGGGCCCGGGAGTTCCACGGCCGCTACCATGTCCTCCACGGAGTCCTCTCTCCCATCAACCATGTGGGCCCCGACGACCTGAAGATCAAGTCCCTTCTCGACCGCGTGGCATCGGGGGACATCACCGAGGTCATCATGGCCACTAACCCCGATACCGAGGGGGAGGCCACCGCCCTGTACATTGCCCGTCTTCTCAAACCCTTCGGTGTGAAGGTGACCCGTCTTGCCTACGGTATCCCCGTAGGCGGACACCTGGAGTTCGCCGATGATGCCACTTTGATGCGCGCCTTAGAGGGCCGCCGTGAGCTATGATGAAAAAACTCATTCCCCTGCTGCTGTGTCTCCTGCTGCTGACAGGCTGCGCCCCGAAAGCAGAATCCCTCGACATCTTCGCCATGGATACCTACATGTCCCTGGTGGCCGTGGGCGACGGTGCCTTCGACACCCTGCAGCAGAGCGCCAACATCGTCAACACTCTGGAGCAGGCCATGAGCCGCACCATTGAGACTTCCGATGTGGCGCAGCTGAACGCAACAGGCAGCGCAGAGCTGCGCTATGATACCGCCGTACTTCTGGAGGAGGCCATGGCCCTGTCTGCGGCCACCCTCGGCTGCTTCGATGTGACCATTGCCCCTCTGGTGGAGCTGTGGAATATCAACGGCGAGAACCCCGTTGTCCCGCCCCAGGAAGAGATCGATGCCCTCCTGCCTCTGGTGGGCAGTGAACACATCCATCTCGACAATGGCAGCGCCACGCTGGACGCAGGCTGCGCCATTGACCTGGGCGGCATTGCCAAGGGCTTTGCCTCCGACCGTATTGCCCAACTTTACCACGAGCGGGCACTGGAGGGCGGCTTTGTCTCTCTGGGTGGCAATGTGTATGTCCATGGCGAGAACACTGAGGGCACGGCATGGCATGTGGCTATTCAGCACCCGGAGGACAGCAGTGGCTACGCCTGTATACTATCCCTCTCCGATGCCTTTGTGGTGACCTCCGGCGGCTATCAGCGCTACTTCACCGCACCCGATGGCACCGTATATCAGCATATTCTCGACCCCTTTACCGGCGCACCGGCGGCGAGCGATTTACTCAGCGTCTCCATCATCCTGCCCTACGATGCCGACAAACTCCACGGCGCCATGGCAGACGCCTACTCCACCGCCCTCTATGTCATGGGGGAGACTGCCGCCTGCGACTTCTGGGCGGCGCAGCAGAGCTTTGACATGGTGCTGGTGACTAAGGACGGCCGCATCATCTACACCCCCGGTTTGATCGAACACTTCACCCCCGTTGAGGAGAGTGGCTATGACTACCAAGTACTCACCGCCTGAGCTGCGACCGAAAAAATTAGATATTCTTGTGGCCGTCGTGGTACTGGTGTTGGCTGTCGTGGTAGCTGTGGGCTTCTACGGCCCGAAACTGGGACAGGGTGAGGACACCTCCGTTGTCATCAGCATGGGCGGCGAGGTGGTGGAGCGCATCCCCATGACCTCCTTCCCCGATGGGAAGAAAGTCCTCACCCACAATGGCTACACGCTGGAGCTGTGTCTCTCCTACAATGACCTTCCCTCTTCTGAGGGGCAGCTGGGTGTGTATGTCCTGTCCTCCGACTGTCCCACGCAGGATTGTGTCCACACTGGTCGCATCTCCCGGGTAGGGCAATCCATCGTCTGCCTCCCTGCGCAAATCGTCATCCATCTTGAGGGCGCATCGAATGATGGCGCACCCGACATTGTAGTGGGGTGATGGCTATGCAGAAATGGACAACAAAGCACCTCACCCTCTGCGCCGTCTTAACGGCTCTGGCGCTGGCTTTAAGCACACTGGAGAATCTCTTCCCCATCACCCTCCTTATCCCCCTGCCGGGTGTGAAGCTGGGTCTTGCCAACATTGTGACCCTTTTCGCCCTGTACTACTTAGGCACCGGATCTGCCTTTGCCATTCTCATCGCCCGCTGTATTCTGGGTGCCGTGTTCGCCGGCAATGCCTCGGCGCTCCTGTTCTCCCTCCTGGGCGGTGTGGTGGCCATGGTCATCATGGCGCTGCTGCGCCGCTGCCGCCCTCTGAGTGTCTACGGCGTGTCCGTTGCCGGCGCGGCGGGCCACAATATCGGACAAATCTGCGCCGCCATGATCACTCTGGGCAACACCATGGTGTTGGGTTACCTGCCCTTTTTACTGCTGGTTTCCCTCTTCAGCGGCGCACTGACGGGCTTTGTGGTGGCCCTTCTGTTCCGCGCTATGGAACATGTGAATCTATCCCGCTCGTAAAGGAGATGGACATTCTATGGATAAAAAAGACGAGATCATCCTGCAGCAGCTGGATGTGATCCGCTCCATGACGGAGAATGGCCTCCGCCGCATGAACACCGATTTCTGGGGCAACCCGCAGCCAAAGCAGGAAGTCCCCAAAAAGGAAGAAGTAAAAAAAGCCGAGGCTGAGGCGGAGATCGCCAAGCCCCAGGAGGAGGAACTGCCGCCCCCTGAGAAGCTGGAGGATTTGCTGGCGGAACTGGATACCTACATCGGTCTTGATGTCATCAAGGAGGAGGTCCGCAGTCTCATCAATATGGTGCAGGTCTATAAGCTTCGCCGTGAGCATGACCTGCCCACCAATGACCTGTCCCTCCACATGGTGTTCTCCGGCAACCCCGGCACAGGCAAGACCATGATGGCCCGACTCATGGCCCGTATCTACCGCAGCCTGGGCATTTTGAGCAAGGGGCAGCTGGTGGAGGTGGACCGCAGCGGCCTCGTGGCGGGCTATGTGGGACAGACGGCGCTAAAAACTGCCAAGGTACTGGAAAAGGCCATGGGCGGCGTACTGTTCATTGACGAGGCCTACGCCCTTAACGGCAAGAGTGAGAACGACTTCGGGCAGGAGGCCATCGACACCATCTTGAAGGCCATGGAGGATCACCGGGACGATCTGGTGGTCATTGTGGCGGGCTACACAGAGCTGATGGAACAGTTCGTCCACTCCAACCCCGGTCTGGAATCCCGCTTTAACCGATTCCTCCTCTTCCCCGACTATACGGTGGAGGAGATGATGGCCATCTTTAAGATGCGTTGCGGCAAGGGCTACACACTGGCAGAAGATGCCGAACCTCTGGTTCGGGACTTCATCGCCGAGGAGAGTGCCGATGCCGAGAGCTTCGGCAATGGCCGCGGGGTGCGTAACATCTTTGAGCAGATCATCGTGGCTCAGAATAACCGCCTCGCCAAGATGGAGAACATCACCCGCGAGGATCTGATGCTCCTCACTGCCGATGATGTCCTCCACGCAAGAGGAAAAATCGACTAAGCAACAAAAAACACCGCCCATAAGGCGGTGTTTTTTCGTCTTTACATCAAATCGTAGGCCATCCGCGGCGTACCATCGGCAATATAGATGGTGCCACAGTAGACAAAGCCCAGCTTTTCAATGGCACCCCGCATGGCGCGGTTACTCTGGTGGGTGTCAATGCGGAGATGGGGAATCTGCTCCATTGACCACCGAACACATTCCGCCAGCACGCCCCGATGTGTTCCATCGGAGGCAATACGGTGGATGGTGCCGTAGGGAGCATCCCTGCGCCACGCGCCCTCAATGTATTCATAGGTGGGATCGTCTCCCAGAACGAGGGCAAAGACACCGTAGATGCCGCCATCGTCCTCCAGTACATAGAATCTCCCCTGTCGGATGTCCTCTGCGACTGCCTCCTCCGCCTGTCCCACAGGTGCCCACTGAACGGTGTTTCCCGCAGCGCGCATGGCGGCGCGGCCGATACCGATGATCTCCCGGGCGCGGACAAGGTCATGCATGGTTGCAATGCGGATCATAACCTCACTCCAATTCGTCCAGCGTCAGGCGATACGAGGGCAGGAAGTGCTCCATAAAGTACTCCAGCTCCGGCAACTCCATGGCCTTGAGGGCATCCATCGTCTGCTGCGCCGCTTTCTTGAACTCATCGTTCCCCGCCTTCAACTCCTCCACACACTTGATGTAGGCTGAGAGCTTGTCGGCGGCACGCACCAGGGTCTGCACCGCCTCCGCCGCCGGGGAGAGGGCGGCGCGATAGCCGGGGCGCAGATCCTCGGGCAGCATGTCCAGCAGCTTCTCCTCCGCCACCTGCTCCACCTGCCGATAGGCATCGCGGATGGCAGGGTTGTGGTATTTGATGGGGGTGGGCATATCGCCGGTGAGAATCTCCGGTGCATCGTGGTACAGGGCTGCCACTGCCACCTGTCCTTCATCCACATCACCATCAAAATAGCGGTTGCGGATGACAGCCAATGCATGGGCCAGAATGGCCACGGTGTGGCTGTGCTCCTGCACATTCTCACAGAAGCTGTTGCGCATCAATGCCCAGCGCTGAATAAAGCGCATACGGCTCATATAGGCAAAAAAGTGGTAATTTGGTTTCTTCATTGTATCTCTCCTGTCAATATGCCCTTTTCCAGATTGGTGATGCGGACATGGCGGACCTCGTTGTGGAGGTCGCTGCCCTCAGCTGCCACCTCCATATAGTTGGGGGCATGACCCACGAATTTCCCGTCCTTCTCCTGCTCAAACAGCACCGCCATGGTCTTTCCCACACAGCTGCGGAGATAACTCTCGTGCATCTCCTCGGCTACCGCAGCGGCCCGGGCAGCCCGCTCCTCCTTCACTGCTGCCGTCAGCTGACCCATGGCCGCTGCCTTGGTACCGGGACGGACAGAGTAGGGAAAGATGTGCATCTGGGCAAAGCCGCAGCGGCGGATGAAATCCAGCGTCTCCAAAAACTCCTCCTCTGTCTCCTCCGGGAATCCCACGATCAGGTCGGTGGTCACCGCCACGCCGTCAAAATGCTCTTTCAGCAGCCGTACGGACTCGTAGTACCGCTCCGTGTCGTACTTGCGGTTCATCCGCTTCAAGGTGGCATCGCAGCCCGACTGGAGGGAGAGGTGGAATTGGGGGCAGAGATTGGGCAGTTTCGCACCGCGGCGGCAGAACTCCCCGGTGATGGTGCGGGGTTCCAGAGAGCCCAGGCGGATACGCATATCCCCCGCCACGGGAGAGATGGCCTCCAGCAGGTCGATGAGAGACACCTCTCCTTCCAGATCCCGACCGTAGGAGGAGATCTCAATACCGGTAATGACGATCTCCCGATAGCCCTCCTGTCGCAGCTGTCCCACTTGCGCGCAGGCCAGTTCCAGCGGCAACGAGCGGACAGGTCCCCGGGCGTAGGGGATGATACAGTAGGTGCAGAAATTGACACAGCCGTCCTCCACCTTCAGCATGGCGCGGGTGCGCCCCTCCTGCCCGCCGGGGGCGAGAACTTCAAATTCACGGCGGCGCAACGCATCGTCCAGCAGAGTGTAGCGCTGCTTCTCCACCGCCGATTGCTCCACAAGGTCAAGGAATACCATGTGGTCGGATGTACCCGCCACGATATCCACCTCCAGGGTGCCAGCCTCTTCAGGATGGGTCTGGACATAACAGCCACAGGCCGCCACCACTGCCGACGGATTGAGGCGACGACAGCGCCGCAGCATCTGACGGGATTTTTTGTCGCTTACCGCTGTGACGGAGCAGGTGTTGACGATATAGGCATCTGCCTCCGTGTCAAAGGCCACCAGCTGATGGCCGCGGCGCAGCAGTTCCTGCTCCATGGCCTGTGTCTCATATTGATTCACCTTGCAGCCCAAGGTGTAAATCGCAACGCGCATCTTGCACTTTTCCTCTCGTTCGAGTATAATAAGATGTTACTTATTATACAAAATCATTCCCTCTGTGACAAGACCCGACAGGGGAGAATTTTACGAGGTATGCCATGATCTACTTAGACCACGCCGCCACCACGCCTGTTCCCGAGGCGGTGGCCAACGAAATGTATCGCGCGCTCCTGTCCTATGCCAACCCCTCCGCCCAGTACCCCATGGGACAGGAGGCGAAAAAGGAGGTGGAAGCCCATCGCGCCACCATCGCCCGGGCCCTGGACTGCGATGCCCCGTGCCTCCATTTTACCTCCTGCGGCACAGAGAGTGACAACTGGGCCATCATGGGCGCTGTGCACCATGGCCGCCATGTGGGCAAGCACATCATCACCACCGCCGTGGAACACAGCGCTATTCTGGAGACCTGCAAGGCGCTGCAGCAGCAGGGTTATGAGGTGACTTATCTCAAACCCGACAAAACGGGACACATCACCGCGGCGCAGGTAGCCGATGCTCTCCGGGAGGATACGGTGCTGGTAAGCATTATGCTGGTGAACAACGAGACCGGCTGTATCTTCCCCCTCGCGGATATTGCCCGCCTGTTGCAAGAGCGTAAAAGCCGCGCCCTTTTACACACCGATGCGGTACAGGGTTTTTTGAAAGTCCCCTGCGCTCCGGCAAAGCTGGGCGTGGATCTCATGAGCCTCAGTGCCCATAAGGTCGGCGGCCCCAAGGGCATCGGCGCGCTCTATATCGCCCCGCACCTCAAGAACTTCCGTCCCCTTCTCTTCGGCGGTGGACAGGAGATGTCCCGCCGCTCCGGCACTGAGGCCACGGCGCAGATCGCCGGCTTTGCCAAGGCGGTATCGCTGCGGAAGGAGCAACTGGAGGAATCGTGGCAGCATATGGCCGCAATCAAAGCCTATTGCAGCGAAAAGCTGCTGAACATAGACGGCATCGTTGCCGTAGGCGAGGGACAGGCACCTCACATCCTGGCCGTGTCTTTGGTGGGCTATCCCAGTGCCAATGTGGTCACCGACCTGGGTGCGCAGGGGATCTGCCTCAGCGCCGGCTCTGCCTGTCACCGCGGCAAGCTGAGTCATGTGGTGCAGGCGCTGGGTCTTGACAAGCGCACCGCCGGCGGCGTGCTGCGTCTCAGCTTCGGCCCCGAGACCACCACCGCAGATATCGACACCGTCTGCGCTGCGCTGGAGCAGCATATGCGCAGCCGCTTCCCCATGCTGTAATTCTGTATTTGAGGTACACCTTATGTTTCAATCCCTTCGTCGCCCCCGCGAGTTTTATCGCTATCTCATCGCCCTAACTGCGCCCATCGCCCTGCAGCACCTCATCACCTTCTCTCTCGGCCTCATCGACACCTTTATGGTCAGTCAGCTGGGCAACGAGGAGATGGCGGCGGTCACCACCGCCAATGTACCGGTGTTTTTGCTCCTCTCTCTGGGCTTTGGCGTGCAGGGTGGCCTCGGTATCCTGGTGAGCCAGTACTGGGGCAAGCGGGATCTGAAAAATATCTCCCGCGCCATCGGCGTGGCTCTGTTTATCGGCACAGGTATCGTGCTGGTGCTGGCCATCGTCTTTGCCCTGTGGCCGGTGCAGATCATGGATCTGCTGTCCAACGAACATGAGCTGTCCGTATTGGGCGCGCCCTATCTGCAGCTGATCGGCTTCTCCCATGTGTTCGGCATGATCTCCTCCGTCTACATCAGCGCCCAGCGCAGCGTGGAGAATCCCAACTTCGGCATGAAGCTGCTGGCCTTCTCCACCGTACTCAATACCATTCTCAACTACTTCCTTATCTACGGAAAGTGGTTCTTCCCCATGATGGGTATCCAGGGCGCAGCACTGGCTACTCTTCTCGCCCGCGTGGCAGAGGTGGTCATCTGTGTCCTCTATGCTCTCCGCGACAAACACATGCCCATTGACATCCGCGCTATGCTCTCTCCCGGCGTGGAGATGGTTCGCCGCTTTGTAAAATATGCCTCTCCCGTGGTGCTGAATGAGGCTGCATGGGGTCTTGGCAACAGTTTGCTGACGGTGATTCTGGGCTACACCTCCATCTCCGTGGAATTCCTGGCCGCCTACTCCGTAACGGGTAACTTGGGTCGACTGTTCCTGGTTGTCTGCTTCGGTCTCGGCGCTTCCACCGCCGTGGTCATCGGCAAGGCCATCGGTGAGGGACAGAGCCACGAGGAGGTCATGGACTTGAGCCGCTGCCTCCTGCTCTTCTCCATCCTCGTCAGCGCAGGTATCGCCCTCATCGCACTGCTGCTGATCCCCATTCTCTTCGCCCCTGTGGTCTTCCCCCTCTTTAAGCTCTATGACCACAGTGCCGCCATCGCCGTGGCGCTGGCTGTCACCGCCTTTGCAGGCACGCCCTTCCACTCCTGCGCCATCACCGCTATCACCGGTATTCTCCGGGCCGGCGGCGACACCGGTTGGGCCGCCGCTCTCGACCTGCTGCCCCAGTGGCTGGTGGGTATCCCTCTGACGGCTCTCTTCGCCCTGCTGATCCATGGCGGTACCCACTACTGGCTCATCGCCATTGCTATCCAGTTCGATAGTATCGTAAAGCTCCCCCTGTGCCTGTGGCGCACCCGTAAAGATGTATGGATCCACGATGTGACGCTGCCGGAGGGACGAGAGAGATGAGCCTGTTTCGCTGCCCTATCTGCAACGCCCCGCTGACGGTGGAGGATCGCACCTACCGCTGCCAAACGGGCCACTGCTACGACATGGCCAAAGAGGGCTACACCCATCTCCTCCCTGTGCAGCACAAGCACTCCCAAAACCCCGGGGATGACAAGGCCATGGTGCGTTCCCGCCGCGCTTTCCTCACCAAGGACTATTACGCACCGCTCCGCCGTACACTGGAAGAACTGGCCCGGCATCACACCCCCGCAAAGGGCGCAGTGCTGGACAGCGGCTGCGGTGAGGGCTACTATACCGCCGCCATCTCCCGCGCACTGCAGGACAGCGGCATTCCCCACCGTCTCGCCGCCGTGGATATCTCCAAAGAGGCGGTACGCCTCACCGCCAAGGCTCTCCACGGCTGCGGCGAGAGTGCCGTGGCCTCGGTATATCATCTGCCGGTGGCAGACGAAAGCATTGATTTTCTCCTCAACTGTTTCTCCCCTCTCGCCATTGACGAATTCCGCCGTGTGGTGAAGCCGGGCGGTCACTTCGCCTATGTTGTCCCCGCTGCGGAACACCTGTGGCAGATGAAAGAGGTTCTGTATGACCACCCCTACCCCAACGAGGTCAAGCGCACTCCCTACGAGGGTTTCCGCTATGTAGATGTGTTGGAGGTGCGGGATACCATCACTCTGGAGAGTCAGGAGGACATCTTCGCCCTGTTTCAAATGACCCCCTACAGCTGGAAAACCCCCGAAGAGGGTGTCCATCGTCTCAGAAAACTCACCACCCTCACCACGGAGATCGCCTTCCACATTCACCTGTTCGAAAAGGAGTGAGCCTATGCACTGCTGCGTCCTCTTTGCCTCTCCCCGCGGAAAGGAGAGCAACACCCTCGCACTGACACAGGAGTTCCTCGCCGCGTGGCACGCAGCGGGTCATACCTCTACGCTCCACAGCCTCTATGACCTCCACATCTCCCCCTGTTATGCCTGCCGCGGCTGTCAGCAGGATTTCTCCGCGCCCAACTGTGTGGTGGACGATGATATGCAGCCCATCTTCCACGACATTCTCGCCGCCGACCTGGTGCTGCTCTGCTCCCCCATCTATAACTGGGGCCCCACCGCCCCTATGAAAGCCGCCCTGGACCGCTGCATTTACGCTCTTTGTAAGTTCTATCGCGGCACGGGAGAAAAAGGCCCGTCTTTGTGGGAAGGCAAGCCCATCGCCGTCATCACCTCGGCGGGCTACCGTATCGAGAAGGCCACAGACCTGTGGACTGAGAGCCTCCGCCGCAGCTGCAAACACGGCGGCATGCGCTTCTTGGGGCTCTATGGCGAGCGCCACCGCAGCTACACCGAACCCTTCATGGACGAGGAAAAGCGTGGACGCACCCGCGCTTTTGCCCAGCACATTATGGAGCAGCTATGAACCAGATGCAGGAAAATCCCATTCCCCGCCGCAGAAAGCGGCGCAGACACCCCGTGGTGTGGCTGATCGCCGCACTGCTGGTGGTGCTGTTGGCCGTCATCATAATTGTCGGCCGTTCTCTTCGCAGCCGCCCGGAGCCGCCGCCCGTTGACCCCCATGCAGGGCAGATCTATGTCAACGACGGCGCCAACATGGTCTGGCTCACCCCCATTGACGGCGTGGCGGTAAACCCCCTCCTTCGCAGCGATTTTATTATGCTGGAGGGTCATCCCCACTACATGGGCACCGACTTCACCGTGGAGCGGGGTGTGGATCTGTCCACCTATCAATCCGGTATCAACTGGAAAGCGGCATCGGAGGAGATGGACTTTGCCATTCTCCGCATCGGCTACCGGGGCTATACCAAGGGGGCACTGCGGCCCGATGACGCCTTCGAGTCCCACTACGCAGGAGCAAGGAAAAACGGCGTGGATGTAGGGGTCTATTTCTTCTCTCAGGCACTCACCGCCCAGGAGGGCCGGGAGGAGGCGGAATATGTCCTCTCCCTTCTGGATGGCCGGGATCTGCAGCTGCCCATCTACTTCGATTGGGAGGATGTCAGCGCCGAGGATGCCCGCACCTACGGCTATGACTACGCCAATTTGACCGACAGTGCCGCCGCCTTCTGCGACACCATCCGTGACGCAGGCTATGAAGCAGGGGTATACATCAACCGTCAGCAGGGCTATTATCACTACGACATGGCCCGCCTTGCCCCCTATGGGCTGTGGGTAGCGGACTTGAACTTCTATCCCGATTTCTACTACGCCCACGAGCTCTGGCAGTACACCTTCACCGCCCAGATAGACGGAATCAGCGGCCCTGTGGATATGAACCTGCGGTTTATAGAGAAATAAGAAAAGACACCCTGTCGGGTGTCTTTTCTTTTTTAGCTCTTCTTGCCATGGAGCGCCTTCATGCGCTTTTCGTGGTTGAGGATTGTCTTGCGGATGCGGAGGTTCTTGGGAGTGACCTCCAGCAGCTCATCGTCGCCAAGGAACTCCAGACACTGCTCCAGGCTCATCTTCCGGGGCGGCACAAGGCGCAGGGCCTCGTCGCTGCCGCTGGCGCGCATGTTGGTCTGCTGCTTACGCTTGCAGACATTCACCGTCACATCCTCCAGCTTGGGGCTGACGCCCACCACCATGCCGGCATAGACCTCCACACCGGGGCCGATGAACAGTGCGCCGCGATCCTGCGCGTTGAAAAGACCATAGCTGACACTCTCACCCGTCTCAAAGGACACAAGGGAGCCGGTGTTGCGGCGGCTCAACTCCCCCTTGTAGGGCGCATAGCTGTCAAACACACCCGCCATGATGCCCTCGCCGCGGGTGTCGGTCAAAAACTCATTGCGGTAGCCGAAGAGACCACGGGAGGGAACCAAAAACTCCAGTTTCATACGGTTGCCCACGGGGGTCATCTCCAGCAGATCACCCTTGCGGGAGCCCAGTTTTTCAATGACGGCGCCCACGCACTCACTGGGAACATCGGCCACCAGACGCTCGATAGGCTCACACTTCTTGCCATCAATTTCCTTATACAGCACGCGGGGCGGAGACACTTGGAACTCGTAGCCCTCGCGGCGCATGGTCTCAATGAGGATGGACAGGCTCATTTCGCCGCGGCCTGCCACATTGAAGGCGTCCATAGCCCCCTCGATCTCACTGACCCGGAGAGACACATCCTTCAGCGTCTCCCGGAAGAGGCGCTCACGGATCTGGCGGGAGGTGACGAACTTGCCCTCCCGGCCTGCGAAGGGGGAGTCGTTAATGGCGAAGGTCATCTCCACAGTGGGGGCGCTGATCTGCACGAAGGGCAGGGGCTCCACACACTCGGGGACACAGATGGTGTCGCCGATGGTCACCTCACCGATACCGCTCATGGCGATAATGTTGCCCGCCGTGGCCTCGGTGATGGGTGCTTTGCCCAGACCGTCGAACTCATACATACTGACGGCCTTGGCCTTCTTGGCAGGAGCATCGGCATTGTGATAGTTGCACACGGCGATCTCCTGATTCTGCTTGAGAACGCCCCGCTCCACGCGACCGATGGCGATGCGGCCCACAAACTCGTTGTAGTCGATGGAGCTCACCAGCATCTGGAAAGGAGCGGCGGTGTCCGCCTCGGGGGCGGGGATATAGTTGAGAATGGTGTCGAACAGGGGCTTCAGATCGGTGCCCGCCACATCGGGAGAGTAGCTGGCAGTGCCCTGTCGGCCGGAGCAGAAGAGGGTGGGAGAATCGAACTGCTCCTCGGTGGCATCCAAGTCCAGCAGCAGCTCCAGCACCTCGTCGCACACCTCGTGGATACGCTGGTCGGGGCGGTCGATTTTATTGACCACCACGATGACCCGGTGACCCAGCTCCAAGGCGCGGGAGAGGACAAAGCGGGTCTGGGGCATGGGGCCCTCGGCGGCATCCACCAGCAGGATCACGCCGTTGACCATCTTCAAAATGCGCTCCACCTCGCCGCCGAAATCGGCGTGGCCGGGGGTGTCTACGATGTTGATCTTAGTGTCGCCGTACTGGATGGCGGTGTTTTTGGCCAGGATGGTGATGCCCCGCTCACGCTCCAGATCGTTGGAGTCCATAACGCGATCCACCGTCTCCTGGTTCTCCCGGTAGGCGCCGCCCTGCTTGAGCATCTCGTCCACCAGCGTGGTCTTGCCGTGGTCAACATGGGCGATAATGGCTACATTTCTCAAAAGTTCGTTCTGCAAAGGAAAAACCCCTTTCTCATGGGTAGAATAATTGCATTTTTTCAACCTTGATATTATAGTCTCCGAACAAGGAAATTGCAAGGCTTTCTCCCATATTTTCCCCCTTTTTCCGTTGACAAAGTCCCGAAAGGTGCGTACAATATCCCTTGTGTAAGCGTTCGTAGCTCAGCAGGATAGAGCATCCGCCTCCTAAGCGGCAGCTCGTTCGTTTCCTGGAAGGGCGGAAAATTGAATAGTTTTTGTATATGTCCCGGTAGCTCAGTAGGATAGAGCGGTCGCCTCCTAAGCGACAGGCCGTTGGTTCGACTCCAATCCGGGATGCCAAAAACCCTTGCTGCAAGCCCCTTTTCGGGGTTTGCAGCGTTAATTTTTATCTTTGCACCCGATGATGGTCTGTAAATCATCGGGTGCTCTTTTATGCGCTGCACGATGAATATTTTGCTAATTGGACTCGAACGGTTTCCGCAAGTTTGCTAATAAAAATCAGCGATTTGCTAATTTGATTTTAGCGGCCACTTGCGGGGGCTTGTGCGGCAATCAGCGCCGCCAGCGCACTTGCAAGCTCAGGGGATTTTTGTAGCTGCTCGACCAGGCTTGCCAGATCAAGGGTTGCGGGTGCCGTTTCCTTCGGTTCAGCCGGAGGACGAACGTCTCTCAGATCAGGGTTAGAGTAGAAGGCGGTCTCAAACTTTTGCGCATTGACCTTTCTATCTTCATCCAGGATATGAGCGTACACACTTGTTATCATATCAATCTCTGCGTGTCCCGTATCGCCCTGTGTGGCCTTCAGATCGCCGTGGTTGAGCTTTAACTTGTAGGTGGTACTGGAATGACGGAGAGAATGAAAGACTACCCTGGGCAGCCCTGCTTCTTCACGGAGCTTTGCAAACTCCTTCAGGATGATACGATCCTCGCAAGGCCGTCCGTTGGGGAGAGCGACAACCAGATTAAAGTCCTGATACTCGTCTCCCAGGAAGCTCCTGATTTCATCCTGTGCCTTCTTCCACTCGCACAGAATATACGCAAGGGTTTTTGGCAGCCATACTTTACGGATACTTGACTCCGTTTTCGGCTTTTTCAGAATAATTCGCGTGCTTGTGTTTGGCATAAGCGGTGTGAAGATATGGTAGATATCCTTCTCACCCAAAGTTTCGATCGCTCGCTTGGAGGCTCGCGTCAATTCCTTGTCTATGAAAACATAAGCATTGTCAGCGGCAATATCTTCCTCGGAAATATGTACGTTATCCCAGGTCAGTCCCAATATCTCGCCTACTCGCAGGGAGCAAGCAAAGGCAAGGTTCATTGCCACATAGAGCTTACTGTCCGTACACTTATCAAGGGCGGTGCGGATCATATCCGCGTCCCAGATATCGCGTTTCTTGTACTCCGTCTTGGGAAGAACCACATTGTCAAAGGGATTTCTCCCGATGATCTCCCAGCGTACCGCCTGCTTGAAAGCGCAGCGCAGAAGTTTGATGATCTTCTCGATGGTCTGATTGCTCACATAGGTGGTGGTCGCTTTTCTCGTCTTGGTGGATACCGACCTTGTTTTTTGCAAGGTCTGAATGTAGGCGTCCACGGCGCGAGGTGTAACCGACTGTACCTCCATATCACCGATAATCGGATTGATGTAGTTGTTAATCAGCGAAGTTTGGCTGTCGTACATAGAGACGCCCCACTTCTTTTCTCCGTACAAGGATACGAAGTCAAAGAGAAAATCGGATATCTTTTGATTGCTCGGCGGGAGAAATGTTCCCGTGTGCTGCTGGTTCTCAATTTCAGCTTTGCGCTTCAGGGCCTCTTTGTGAGTGCCCCAGGTTTCCCATTTTTGCTTGGTTTCTCCGTTCTCGTCAACATAGTTGTATATAACGGAATAATTCTTTTTACGTTTGATGATAGATGCCATAATATTATATCCTTTCTTAGATCAGATGTTGAGGGTATCCAGCCACTCGTCAAAAGACCGCTTGGATATTCTTATGGCGTTACCAATTCGCACGATTTTGAAGTGTCCCTCTTTGACAAGGATATATGCGGAGGTTCGACCGATCCCTAAAATGCGGGCGATTTCCTCAACCGTATATGTTCTCTTGTCGGGGAGCTCTTGCTTCGTGCCGTTCCATGTATTAGACATTAGAACCCCCTTTCTATGAATGAAACAGCACGATATTTCATATAGTCAAGTAATAACCTTTACTATATTATACCGTGCTGTTGTGTCTTTGTCTGCTGCATTTAAGAAAATTGCGGAAAATTTACGATTTATCCGCAAATGAAAAGAACTTTACTTTATCCAAAAATAGAAATAGGCTGAACGGACGGCTGTTTGGCTCAGCTCCACGGGAATTTCACCCTCACGCGGTTCTCGCGCGACCCTACCTATTGCCTGCGACGCCTCGCCACCTGAATATGGTTGCACGCTCGGGCTGTAGCTGTAAGGGAGTCTCATTATCCTGTCTGTGCGTCGTCGCCCGCAAGCTGCCAAACCTGCTTCACGTCCTCGTGTTTCTCGCTCGCTCCCTGGGGAGGTCGTGGCGCACCGTCCGTATGGCTCGTCACAAACAGATCGTATCCGTCTGCCCTATGCCGGCCGGGAATTATCCGCCCGGCGTTCTTGTCAAGGAGCTTCGGCAGCCCGTGAGGAAAGGGGGACTCACGGGTGCCTCCTGCGCTTTAATTCAGGTCAAAGCCCAGGATGGAGATAATCAGTTTCGTTTCCAGCCTTCTACGCAATTCTTCATCAACATAAGTGCAGTAGTTGCCGTTCTCGTCACGGCCTGTCCTTCTGCAAAGCGTAGCTATGTAGCCGGAATAATGACGGATCACCTCATTGACCGCGTCCGTTTCACCGTGGACGGCGGCCTCGATCACCGGGTACGGGATCATGCGGGTATGCTGTGTAGCATTACTCATCCGCTTCACCTCCCATCAGCTTTTTCAGCAGCCGATAGGCTCTCTGCCGGTGCGTGTTGACCGTTCTTCTTGCTATGCCCATGTGGTCGGCAA
>JAFQCJ010000005.1 GCA_017416445.1 Oscillospiraceae bacterium
CGGGTAAAGTCGTTGGCGGTGGCGCGGTCACGGACGAGGATGTGGCGGGGCGTCACATCGGGCTTGGCGATATCCTCAGAAAAGAATAGCGCATTGTGCTGCCCTTGGTCGAAGGTGATGCAGGGATAGGGCGCCAAATCCTCCTCGCTCACCTCTTCTCTGCCTGCTAAGGGATGGTCGTTGCTGACATAGATGACGGCATCTTTTTCCACAAGGGGCGTATACACAAGGTCGTTCTCGCGGAAGATGCGCTCCAAGGCGCTGCGGTTCTGCTCCGTCAGCAGCAGCACGCCCACCTCGCTGCGCATCCTGCTGACATCCTCAATGACCTCGTAGGTAGTGGTCTCGCGGAAAGCCATGCTGTAGCGCTCACCGCCCAATTCACGGACGGTGTTGGCAAAGGCGCGGGCAGCGAAGTTATAGTGCTGGGCGGAGACGGAAAACTGCTGCTTGTGGGTGGATTCCTTGCCGTAGCGCTCCTCTAAAAGCTGGGTCTGCATCAGCACTTGGCGGGCATAACCCAAGAACTCGTCACCCTCGCGGGACAGCACCACACCGCGGTTGGTGCGGAGAAAGATGGTGATGCCCAGTTCCTTCTCCAGCTCCTGAATAGCGGCGGTCAAGCTGGGCTGGGAGATAAAGAGGGCCTTCGCCGCGCCGCTGATGGTGCCTGTTTCTGCCACCACGGTGACGTAGCGCAATTGCTGTAGTGTCATGGTTGACCTCCTTAAAAGCTGCCAATGGGGATCGAGCCATCGTCGCTGCCCTTGGTGATGGAGAGGATTTGAATGTAATACCCCTTGCCATTCTCCATGTCCACGTAGACACGCTCCCCTGCCCGATGACCCATCACGGCGCGGCCTACGGGGGATTCCTTACTGATCCAGCCCTTCAAAGCGTCTTGCCGCAGAGTGGTCACCAGCTGAATGGAGCGGCTGCGGCCTGTATTCTCCATCAAAATCTCCACCGTGTCGTAAAGACCCGCCGCATCGTCAGCAGACTTCTCCTCAATGACCTTGGCGGTCTTGATCATGCGCTGGAGGTAGCGGATGCGGGCATCGTTGCGGTTTTTATCCTGCTTGGCGCACTTATATTCAAAATTCTCGCTGAGATCGCCGAAAGCGCGGGCAGTCTGCACATCCTCAATGAGCTTGGGGCGCAGCTGCTGCACGCGGTAGTCGATCTCCTCCTGCATTTTCGCAATATCCTGTCTCGTCAATTCATCGTACATGGTCGTTACTCCTTCATGATCTTCCCAAGCCGCTCCAACGCCTCGGGGAGTTTTTCCAGTTCCAGGCCTGCGTAGTTCACCACCAGCACATGGTGTGGCGCGGCGGTGGGGTCGGCGTAATAATCCGACAGCAGCGCCAATCGTAGCCCCTCCTCCGCAGCGCGGCGACGCAGCTCCTGGTCATCCAGTGCGGTGACCAAATGAACGAGAAAGTGGAGTCCCGCATCCTGCTCCGTGATCTTCGCAGCCAAATCGCTGCGGCGGATGCAGTCGATGACCGCGTCTCTCTTCTGATGATACCGCTTGCGCATACGACTCAGGTGCTGCTCAAAATGCCCCTCTGAAAGAAAGGACGCCAGAGTGTACTGCTCAAAAGCCGACACGGTGCAGGCGTAAAAGCCCACCTTTTCCCGATAAACCGACAATAGATGGGGCGGCAGGATCATGTAATTAATACGGATGGAGGGGGCAATGGTCTTGGAAAAGGTGTTGAGGTAGATGACACGACCATGCTCATCTGCAGAATAAAGGGTGGGGATCGGTCGTCCCACAAAGCGGAACTCGCTGTCATAGTCATCCTCCAGAATATACCGCCCCTCCCCTTCCGCAGCCCAGCGCAGCAATTCACGGCGGCGGGCAATAGGCATGACGGTTCCGGTGGGATAATGATGGGAGGGCGAGAGATGGACCACATCTGCCTCTGTTTTTCGCAGTTTTTCCACGCTTAAGCCTGCCTCATCCAAGGGCACATAGCGCACCGCCACTTGGTTGCCGCCATAGATACGCCCGATTTTACCGTACCCGGGGTCTTCCACGGCGTAACACTTCTCACGACCCAACAGTTGCACCAAGAGGCTGTAGAGTGTCTCCGTGCCTGCGCCGATGATGATCTGCTGGGGAGAAACCGTCATTCCCCGGAATTGGTGGAGATAGTCGGCAATGGCACAGCGCAGTTCCGGTGCACCGGTGGAGGGCGCGGAGCGCAAAAGACCCGTATCCCGCTCCAAAATAGTACGGCGCATCAACTTCGCCCATGTGGTAAAAGGAAAAAACTCTGTAGCGGTGGCACTGGTAACGAAGTCCATAAACCACGCTCTCTCCTCCATCTGTTCCACCATGGGCACCACATCCGGTGGTGTTAGCGGGTGGTCAATGTCACAGACAAAGTAGCCACGCTTTTCCACGCCGATGATGTATCCCTCGGCTACCAGCTGCTCGTAGGCGTTCTTCACGGTGATAACGCTTACCTGCAGATGTTCCGCCAGCGTCCGCTTGGAGGGCAGCTTCTCCCCCGCCGACAGCGTTCCCGACAGAATATCCCCTTTTATATAGCGGTAGAGCTGCTCATACAGGCTTACTTCCCCGCCTTTTTCCAGTGTGTAGGTCAGCATAGGTACTCCTATCTGGTATTAATAAATCATACTGTTTTGGATATTTCAATAATACCAATTCCTACTATACTACACTATAGTAAGGATTGCAAGGAGATGGCTGTATGAGCGATAAAAAAATCCGCAAACTTGTTTTTACGGCGCTATTGGCGGCTCTCACCTGTGTGGCTACCATGGTGATCCAGATTCCCGCACCTGTGAGCGGCTATGTGAACTTGGGGGATTGTCTGGTGCTGCTGTGTGCCTTCTTTTTAGGGCCGTGGTACGGCGCAGCGGCGGCAGGCATCGGCTCTATGCTGGCAGATCTCCTCAGCGGCTTCGCCCTCTACGCACCTGCTACCCTCGTTACTAAGGCGCTGATGGCTATGGTCGCCGCTCTCCTCTATCGGGCGCTGCCTATGAAGCACAGCGCCCTCCGTGCCGCCATCGGCGGCGTAGCGGCAGAGGTTATCATGATCGTGGGCTATTTCCTCTACGGTGCTGCCATTATGGGCAGCTTCGCCGCCTCGGCGCTGGGTGTGGCGGGTAACGCCATGCAGGGTGTTGTGGGTCTCGTGCTGGGTGTTTTGTTGGGGGAGGTCTTGAAAAAGACGCCCCTGTGGACTACAATATAAGAAAGAACTTTCCTAAGAAAGGTTGGGTCGATACAATGGCTGGTTTGGTTGTACACAATGTGGAAAATGCAGAGTTTTTGTTGCAGGTGAAGGCGGAGGCCGCCGAGGCTGCCAAGCAGCTTGCCGAGGCAGCGAAGCTCCATCGCGGTCAGATCGTGGTGGTGGGCTGCTCTACCAGTGAGGTAGTGGGGCACGCCGTGGGCAGCTGGTCTACCCCCGAGGTGGGCAAGGCCATCTTCGATGGTCTCAACAGCGTCTTTGCCCCTATGGGTGTCTACATCGCCGCCCAGTGCTGTGAGCATCTCAACCGCGCCTTGATCGTGGACTATGACGCCGTGGTGGGTGCCGAAATCGTCAATGTGATGCCCCAGCCCAAGGCGGGCAGTTCCTTCGCCACAGCAGCCTACGAGAGCTTCACCCATCCCGTTGCCGTGGAGGAGATCCGCGCTGACGCAGGTCTCGACATCGGCGGCACACTGATCGGCATGCATCTGAAGAAGGTGGCAGTGCCCGTGCGCTTGCCCCAAAATCACATCGGCAGCGCTATGGTGTTGGCAGCTCGTGTGCGGCCCAAGTTCATCGGCGGCGACCGCGCCATGTATGATGACAGCCTCAAAGACGGCTATCCCACATTCTGCAAGTAAACAAAACATAGAAAACCCCGAAGCCGTGAGGCTTCGGGGTTTGTTGTTTGATGAAAAATCAATCCTTCATATCCACAGCCTTGTTGAACAGGGCTTCCACCTCGGCAGAGGGAGCCTTGCTGCACTTGGAGGCGATGACGGCGGCGATGAGACCGCAGATGAAACCGGGGATGATCTCGTAGATACCGGTGGAACCAAGGAAGGCCAGCCATGCGATATCTACCACAGCGCCCACCACGATACCGGCCACGGCACCTTCGAAGGTGAAGCGCTTCCAGAACAAGCTCAGCATGATGGCAGGACCAAAGGCAGCGCCAAAGACGCCCCATGCGTTCTCCACTAGACCCATAATGGTACCGCTGTTGGGGTTGGAGGCAATCAGCACAGCGATGATCGCGATGATGAGCACCACAAAGCGACCTGCCCACAGCATCTCCTTCTCGGAAGCCTTACCCTTGCGGATAACGGGCTTATACACATCGGAGGCAAAGGCGGAGGCGGAAGCCAGCAGCTGAGAGTCAGCAGTGGACATAGCAGCAGCCAAAATGGCGGAGAGCAGGATACCGCTGATGAGTGCGGGGAACAGGAAACGCACCATCTGGATAAAGACGGTGGAGCTGTCGGTGAGATCGCCCATGAGCAGGTGACCGATGCAGCCGGAAGCCACGGAGAAGATGAGGATCAGCACCGTCCAGGAGATACCGATCTTGGCGCTCTTCTTCAGATCCTTGTCAGAACGCAGAGACATAAAGCGGACGATGATATGGGGCATACCGAAGTAACCAAGACCCCAGCCAAGGCCGGAGACCACATCTTTCCAGTTGCTGAAGAGTTTCCAGTAGCCCTCGGGCAGCTCTGCCATGGTGGTGGCAGCCTGACCGCCCTGAATGAGTGCCAGTGCGAAAATGGGTGCGATCAGCAGGGCTGCCAGCATCAGCATACCCTGGAAGAAGTCGGTCCAGCACACGGCGGAGAAGCCGCCCAGGAAGGTATAGCCGATGATGATAAGGGCTGCTAAGTACATAGCCAGCGTGGGATCCATACCGATAACGGTGTTGAACAGCGTGCCGCAGGCCTTGATGGAGGAGGCGGCGTACACCGTGTAGGCCACGAGGAAGATAACGGCGCAGATGATCTGCAGCGCCTTGCTCTTGGACAGGAAACGGTTGGTCAGATACTGGGGGATGGTGATGGAATCGTCTGCAGCGATGGTAAATCTACGCAGGCGGGGTGCCTCCACCAGCCAGCTGATGGTATAGCCGATGCCCAGACCGATGGCGATCCACGCCTGACCGATACCGGCAGCGTAGATGGAAGCGGGCAGACCCATCAGCACCCATGCGCTCATATCGGAAGCGCCGGCGGACAGGGCGGAAACCCAGGGGCCCATCTGACGGCCACCCAGGAAGTAGGTCTTGTCGCTGCCGCCCTTGGATCGGATGAAGAAAAACACACCGATACCCAGCATGAACAGCAGATATACGACAAAGACGATAATTTCAACGTTCATAATTGCTCAAACTCCTATCTATCTCTCTTAACAGTGTCATAAGGACACAACAATTCACAGAACAGTATATCACAACTGAACCCCCGTGTAAATACGGAATAATCAACAGTTTTCCTTTTGATAACAGGAAAAACGCAACCTATTTTGTGACAACTGTGCCTATTTTCTGTTTCTTAACAAAGCAGTGAAACCCTTACACGTTAAAAGGGAACATCAGCTTCAGCACGCCAAAGACCACCAGCGACACCACGAAGACGATGAGGCTGATCTTCATGCGCTTCTTCTCATAGGGGACATTCTCCGCCTCGGCGTCAGAATTCTGCCAGCGGACAAAGAACCACGCTGCACACAGCAGAGAGATCAGGGGGAAGAACAGCAGACCGATCATAGAAAAAATTGCCATGAGATATCCTCCTTTAGACAGTTCGACATTGTTAACAGTATACTGGAAACCGCAGAAAAGGTCAAGAAAAACAAAAAAACAGGCTGCTTACGCAGCCTGTTTTTTTATTCGGTAAAGTCGAGCTTACTTAGCAGCCTTGGCAGCCTTGATGGACTCGATCAGCTCGGGCACGACCTTGAACAGATCGCCCACGATGCCGTAGTCTGCCACCTCGAAGATGGGGGCGGACTCGTTCTTGTTCACGGCGATGATGCACTCGGAATCCTGCATACCAGCCTTGTGCTGGATGGCACCGGAGATACCCAGAGCAACATAGACCTTGGGATGCACCGTCTTACCGGTCTGGCCGACCTGATGGTCAGCGCTGATCCAACCGGCGTCAACGCAGGCACGGGAGGAGCCAACGACACCGCCCAGAACCTCTGC
>JAFQCJ010000019.1 GCA_017416445.1 Oscillospiraceae bacterium
CGTTAGCGAAAGCGAAACCGGGCAGGACGATGACGGTGTAACCCTCGTCAACGGCCTTCTCGATCATGGCAACACGCTCAGCATCGCTGTCGCCGGCGGGCTTATAATAGGTGAAATCATAGCCGTTAGCCTCAGCGAAAGCCTTGCAGGCCTCGTAGGTGGTCTGGTTGAAGGACTGGTCAGTGATATCACCGTAGTCGGTCACCATTGCGATCTTGTCAGCAGGAGCTGCGACATCGTCGCCGCCCTCATCGACGGGAGCCTTCTCGCCGCAGGCCACCAGGGCCAGAGCCATGACCAGAGCGAGAATCAGAGCAAGAAACTTCTTCATAATCTTTATTCCTTTCTAAAAAATACTCATTTTTCTGCAAGAAAAATGCGAAGGACGCGTCCTTCGCGTACGCAGACATTGTACCATCCTCTGCAGGTAAAAGCAAGTCCCCATTTCTCCTACACAGGCAAAAAAACGGCCTTTTGTCCACATCACGCAGACAAAAGGCCGTAGTTGACGAAAAGCTTCGTATTTTTTAAAAATTTCGTTTATTTCTCCATTTTTACCGCCACTTCCAGGGCGATTTTCATCATATTGGTGAAAGTGGTCTGACGATCCTCGGGGCTCAGCTCCACGCCGGTGACCAGGTTATCGGAGATAGAGCAGATGGCCAGCGCACGCTTATCCAGAGACGCGGCGGTGCAATAGAGGCCGGCGGCCTCCATCTCCACAGCGAGACAGCCCATCTTGGCAAAGCGCATATTGCGGCCTGCAGCATCGTAGAAGGTGTCGGAGGAGTAGAGGTTGCCCACGGGCATCTTCACACCCAATTCACCGGCAGCCTCCACGGCGGCAGCGAGAAGCTCATAGCTGCAGATGGGAGCAAAAGTGCCGCCCAACTCATACTGGTTGATGAAATTGGAGTTGGTGCTGGCACCCATACCTGCCACCACGCTGCCCAGCTCCAGCTCAGCACGGAGGGCACCGGCAGAGCCTACGCGGATGATGTTCTCCACGCCGTAGACGCTGTAGAGCTCGTGGGAATAGATACCGATGGAGGGGATGCCCATGCCGCTGGCCATGACAGAGACCTTCACACCCTTATAGGTGCCGGTATAGCCCTGCACGCCGCGGACATTGTTCACCAGCTGGGGATTCTCCAGAAAGGTCTCGGCGATAAACTTGGCCCGGAGGGGATCACCGGGCATCAGTACGGTCTTGCCGAATGCACCGAGAGGTGCGTTATTATGAGGGGTAGACATAGCTGTGTTCTCCTTTTCTTCTTACTGCTCCATGGCCTTCACGGCCTTGACGATACGGCTGGTACCGAGACGGTCGGCACCCAAAGCGATGAAGTCCTCGGCATCCTGCACGGTAGAAATGCCGCCGGCGGCCTTGATCTTCACATGGGGAGCCACATGGGCCTTGAAAAGTGCTACATCTTCGCGGGTAGCACCGCCGCCGCCAAAACCGGTGGAGGTCTTGATGTACTCAGCACCGCTGTCGCTCACCACCCGGCACATTTCGATCTTCTCCTCATCGGTGAGGAGGCAGGTCTCGATAATGACCTTCAGCAGCTTGCCGTTGCAGGCGGCCTTGATGGCGCGGATCTCGGCGAGGATGTCATCATACTTCTTATCCTTCACCCAGCCGATGTTGATGACCATGTCCACTTCCTCTGCGCCGTTCTTCACCGCGTCGGCGGTCATGAAGCACTTGGCCTCGGTGGTGGCGTAGCCGTTGGGGAAGCCGATGACGGTGCAGATGGGCAGCTTGCCCTCCACATACTCAGCGGCCTGCTTCACATAGGAAGCGGGGATGCACACGCTGGCGCAGCCGTATTGCATACCGTCATCGCAGATGGCGCGAATCTCGTCCCAAGTAGCGGTCTGCCCCAGCAGGGTGTGATCCACCTTTGCCAAAATTTCTTTGATATCCATAGCTTTCTCCTTTAGCGTTATATTCATAGGTTCACTATAGCATAAAGCAGACATAAGGGCAACAAAAAAGACGCCCCTGCGGGCGTCTTTTTATCACTTTGGGATTATTCCTTCACCACATCGGCCTCGGGAGCGTTCTTGCGGACGGACTCGATGCCGTTGAGGCAGGAGGCCTTGGCCTTATAGCCCTCGGAGGCGGCAATGGGCTCACCGTTGCGCGCCTTCAGACGGAAGCGGAACTCACCGGCCTTGTCGGTATACACCTCGAACTTGGGGTTGGTGACGGCCTCCACCTCGGCCACGGTCTGATCCTCCACCTTGGCCTCCACGGCGTTCTTGCGGACGGACTCAATGCCCTTCATGCAGGCAGCCTCGGAGGAATACACCTCGGACACGGCGATGACCTCTCCGTTGCCGGCCTTCAGATTGAACACGAAGCCGGTCTTGGTCTCCTTGACGACAAACTTACCCATATTGCGTGCCTCCTTGTCATAAAGTTGTTTTTCGCGCGTCTTTCGCGCCTTTTCTCCATTTTACACGATGTTTTTCCGGCTGTAAAGGGGAAATTACAGCCAGGTATGGTCAAAGCCATAGGGCAGCAGTTCACGGAGCGCGAAGCTGCGGCTCTCCCCTGCAGCGTTGAGGCAGATGACCTCCATCCCGGGGGCAAACTCCATCATCACCTGCCGGCAGGAGCCACAGGGGACGCAGAAATCCTCAGAGTTACCGGCAATGGCAATGCGGACGAAATCGCGGTGTCCCTCACTGACAGCCTTGACGATGGCGGTGCGCTCGGCGCAGATGGTACTACCGTAGGCGGCGTTTTCCACATTGCAGCCGGTGAACACCGTACCGTCACTGCACTCCAGTGCCGCGCCTACAGGGAAATTTGAATAGGGCACATAGGAGAACTTCTGCATCTCCACCGCCTTTTGGCACAGTTCCTGTTTTGTCATGGGGAAACTCCTTTCTTACGACAACTCTGCGTTGCCGGTGTAGAGCTGATAGTATCGTCCCTGCTCTGCCAGCAGGGCCTCATGGTCACCGCGCTCGATGATCTCTCCCTTTTCCAGCACCAGAATGGCCTGTGCGTTACGGACAGTGGAGAGACGGTGGGCAATGACAAAGACGGTGCGACCCTCCATAAGGGAATCCATACCCTTTTCAATGAGCTTTTCCGTACGGGTATCAATGGAGGAGGTGGCCTCGTCCAGGATCAGCACCGGCGGATCGGACACCGCGGCGCGGGCAATACTCAGCAGCTGCCGCTCGCCCTGGCTCAGGCTGCTGCCACCGCCGGTAAGCACGGTGTCGTAGCCTCTGGGCAAATGGCGGATAAATGTATCGGCATTGGCAAGGCGTGCCGCCGCGCGAACCTCCTCATCGGTGGCATCAGGTTTTCCGTAGCGGATGTTGTCCGCCACCGTGCCGCTGAAGAGCTGAGTCTCCTGCAGCACCATGCCGAGAGAACGGCGAAGAGAATCCTTTGCGATGTCCCTGACATCAATGCCGTCGTAGGTAATGGTTCCCTCCTGCACATCATAAAAGCGGTTGATAAGATTGGTGATGGTGGTCTTGCCGGCACCGGTGGAGCCCACAAAGGCGATCTTCTGTCCGGGCTTGGCAAAGAGGGAGATATTGTGCAGCACTGTTTTCTCCCCGTCGTAGGAGAAGGTCACATCCTGGAAGCGGACATCGCCGCGAAGCTCCGTCAAACTGCCATCACGCCGTTTCCATGCCCAGTGACCGGTACGGCGGGTGGTCTCGGTGAGGGTATCACCCTCTTTCTCCACACGCACCAACACCGTCTTGCCCTCGTCTGCTTCGGGGGGTGCATCCATCATGTCAAAGATCCGCTCGGCACCAGCGGCAGCAGCCAGGAGAACATTCACCTGCTGGGAGATACCGGCAATGGGCTGACTCACCTGCTTGACATACAGCAAATATGCCCCCAGGGAGCCAATATCGAACACGCCGCCGATGGCCAGCAGACCACCGATACAGCAGGTGACGGCATAGTTGATGCGGCTGAGGTTGGCCATAGCCGGCATCATGGCACCGGCATAAGACTGGGCCAGCGTGGCAGCAGAACGATATTCCTCGTTCAGCGCCGTAAAGGCCTCCATGGCCTTTTCCTCGTGGGAGAATACCTTGATGACCTTCTGTCCCTCGATCATCTCCTCGATATAGCCATTGAGGGCACCCAAAGTCTGCTGCTGACGCTGGAAGTTGGTACGACTCTTGCCGCCTACCGTTTTGACCACCAGCAGCATCAGCAGCAAAAATGCCACCGTGATCAGGGTCAGCAGCGGATTGAGCACCACCATCATAATAAAAGTGGCCACAAAGGTGATGGCATTGGACAGAAGCGAGGCAAAGCTATTGCCGATCATCTCCGAGACAGTGTCCATATCGTTGGTGAAACGGCTCATCATGTCACCGGAGAGGTGGGTATCAAAATAGGATACGGGCATCTCCTGCATCTTGTTGAACAGTTCTTCACGGATACCCGCCACAGAGCGCTGGGCGATATGGACCATCAATCGGGCGTAGACATAGTTGCACAGTGCCGAGAGGAGGAACACGCCTCCCTGCAGCACCAGCATCCGCAGCAGACCGGGAAAGTCCCCGGGGATCACATAGTCGTTCATGATCGGCTTGAGAAGATAGCCGACAAAAACGGAGGCAACAGAGGAGACGATCAAGCACAGTGCCACCAGACAGAGCAGCGCTTTATAACGGGCCAGATAGCCCATGAGCCGCAGGAAGGTTTTTTTCGTGTTTCGGGGACGCTGGAAGCCATGCTTGTTGGGGCCTCCGCCTCTGGGAGGGGTATTGGGCTTAGCCATTATCTTCCACCCCCTCCTGCTGTGATTCATAGACCTCGCGGTAGATCTCGCACTTTTCCATCAGTTCCTCATGACGGCCCTGTCCCACGATACGCCCGTCATCCAACACCAGAATGAGATCGGCATCCATCACGGAGATCACACGCTGGGCAATGATGATCTTGGTAGTCTCAGGCAGTGTTTTGCGCAGGCCTGCACGGATGGCGGCATCGGTAGCCGTATCCACAGCAGAGGTGCTGTCATCGAGAATCAGCACCTTGGGCTTGCGCAGCAGGGCGCGGGCAATACACAGGCGCTGCTTCTGTCCGCCGGAGACATTGGTTCCCCCCTGCTCAATATGGGTATCGTACCCCTCGGGCATGGCCTCGATAAAGCCCGCAGCGCAGGCAATCTCACAGGCCTCACGCAGCTCTTCATCGGTGGCATCGTCGCGGCCCCAGCGGAGATTCTCCGCTACGGTGCCGCTGAACAGGGTATTCTTCTGCAGTACCATGGCGCAGCCCTGTCGGAGGGCCTCCAGGGTGTACTGCTTCACATCCCGTCCACCCACACATACGCTTCCCTCCGTGGCATCGTAGAGCCGGGGAATCAGGCTCACCAGCGTGGACTTGGCACTGCCGGTGCCGCCCAGGATGCCCACGGTCATTCCGCTTTTGATATGCACATCAATATCGTGGAGATTCCACTCTGCGGCATCTGCGTGATACTTGAAGCTGACATGGTGGAAATCAATGTCACCGTTTTCCACCGTCAGCTCCTCCTGGGCATCCTTCTCATTCATGGCGCTGTTATGGCGCAGCACCTCGGCCACGCGCTTACCGCAGGCGATGGAGCGGGTCAGCATCATCAGCACCATGGCGAACATCATCAAGGATGCAAGGATCTCGGTAGCGTAGGTGAAGAAGGCCATCAAATCGCCTGAGAGCATGGTGCCCTCTGCCACATAGTGACCGCCGATCCACATGAGAGCCGTGATGGTACCACCCATGAGCAGGGTGATCACGGGAGAGAAGGAAACCACAAAGCCGAAGGCTTGCTCGGCAGTGGTGCGGAGCGCATCGCTGCGGCGGCGGAATTTCTCTTTCTCCTCCTCCTCGCGGACGAAGGACTTGACCACACGGACAGCGTTGACATTTTCCTGCACCACCAGATTCACCGCATCGGTGGCCTGCTGCAATCGGGTAAAGAAGGGCCCTACCACCGCAATGACCACGCCTACCGCCACCGCCAGCAGGGGCAGCACCACCAGGAACACACTGCTCAGTTCCCGGCTGATGCGCAGTGCCATCACCAGTGCCGTCACCAACATAACAGGGGCACGAACGCAGATACGGGTGCCCATAAAGAGCGTGCCCTGCAACGAGGCCACATCGTTGGTCAAACGGGTGATGAGGGACGCCGTGGAGAAATGCTCAATGTCAGAAAAGGCAAATCGCTGGACCTGTGCATATTCTGCTGCGCGGACACGGGCACCGAAGCCCATAGAGGCGCGGGCAGCACAGAGGGCTCCGCCCACGCCGCACAACAGTGCCAGCAGAGCCAGCACCAGCATTTTTACACCTGTCATCAGAATGTAGCCTCTGTCTCCTGTAGCGATACCAAAATCCACAATATCGCTCATGGCCTGAGGCAGCAGCAGCTCCAGCACCGCCTCTCCCACAGAGCAGACGACAGCCAGTACGATCCACAGGCGGTAGCCCTTTGTCAGGGGCCAAAATAATCTCATATATGCATACGCCTCCAATATATGGTAGAATTCTTTATTATCAGCGTAGCACAGCATCCTGTGCCCGTCAAGGGAGATTCCTACAAGGCCATGTGAACAATCTGTAAATTGTCCCTTAAATCCGTTGACTTACCGCCGGGGGCATAGTATAGTGATACCAGACAAGAAAGCATTGTCCACCATTATATTCTCTCTCCTTTTATCAAAAGAAGTCGGGTCTGCCGCTGGCAGACCCGACTTTCCTGTTTCTACCCCTGTTTTTCGATGTTGAATCCACCGTGGAGCACCAGATAGGTCTGGGGTGCGGGCCGCATAAGGTTCCACAGTCCTACTCCCTGTAGTCCCTGTTCCTGCGCCAGCGTAAACTTGGCAAGGGAGGCGCGGGCATCTTCAAACCACACCACATGGGCCACACCATCGGGGGCGGTGTAATAAAAATAGGGAGCCTCCGCCGCTGTATCGTACCGGATCTCCGCCCCGTACTGCCGCGCCAGACGCAGCGCCTCAAGAGGCGAGATGGACACCGCCTGTGTCTTGCCCCGTTCATAGGGCAGAGGCCAGTCGTAGCCGTAGGTGGGAACACCAAGGAATATCTTCTCCCGGGGCATTTCACTGAGGGCATACTCCAGCACGCGGCGCACCTGCGGCATGGGTGCCACCGCCATGGGCGGGCCGTAGCGATAGCCCCATTCGTAGGTCATCAACAGCACAGCGTTGGCCGCCTCCCCCAACAGTGCATAGTCGTGGGCTTCGTACAAAAGCCCCTGCTGGGTGGCGGAGCTCTTGGGTGCCAGCGCCACCAGCACAGGGATCCCCTTGGGATTGAGCCGCTGTCGCAGCGCCGTAATGAAGGCAGCATACTCCCGGGCCAGATCCCGGTCGAGATATTCAAAATCCACATCCAGTCCGCGGTAGCCTTTACGCTGGATGGTCTCCTCCACAGCCGCGATGAGCTTTTCCTGTACCTCCGTATTCCGCAGGAGATTGCTGCCCAGGGCGTTGTCAAAGGTATCCCGCTCTGTTAGGGTGGAAAGGTGCATCCACGGCACGGCTCCGTAGCGTGGTGCCTCCCGCAGCATCTCCTCATCCTCCGGCACGATCAGCCGACCTGTGGGAAGGAAACCGTAGGTAAAGGGGGTCAAATAGGTCATGTAAGGCAGCGTCTGCTGCAGCAGCGCCGAGCGGATAAAGGGATAGGCATAGCCGTTGACCCCCAGCGTACCCCGCTGTTCCTCTCCCAGCTCCACGATCAGTTCTTCTCCTGCTTCGATGTCGCTGCGGCCGTTTAAAAAGATATTGTTCTGATACATACTCAACTCCGTCACACCCTCGCTGCGGGCGATGGAGGAGACTGTCTCCCCCGGACGCACCACATGGGTACGGGCCTTGTCATATACCACCAGCGTCTGTCCCACCGCCAGTGCGCCACTGGGCGGCACTTCGTTGAGTCGCTGCAGCAGCGTTACCGGCACGCCGTAGCCTCCGGCAATGCTGCTCAGTGTCTCCCCCGGTTGCACAACATGGATCTGCATTGTTATCACCTCATCTCCACTCTATGTGGTACAGAGAGGGGATGTGACAAAAAGAGGACGGCACCCCGTCCCCTTTTTGCTCGCTGTTACCAGGTGGTGTTCTCACCATCCAGCAGAAAACCATCCCGGTCGTGGACGCGGCCGTTCTCCAGCATCTGCTGCCATGTGGCCGTACGGTCGGTGCGATAACCTCCCATGCCGTCATAGACGGTGTTGTCCTCACCAACGCCGCCGAAGGTGCTGCCGTGATTGTTGTCAAAATCGTAATCACGGTTGCCGCTGCGGACATCGGTATCCCATGTGCGCCCCTTCTCGTTGCCGGGAACCACGCTCTTGGCGTTGCTGTTGGTGCCGCCCTCGTCGGTCACACTGCTATTGTTGTCCCCCACCGACCCGGTGGGATCTTTCTGCTCGCCGCAGCCCACCAGAGACAGTACCATCATTCCGGCCAGGACAAAGGCAATGCACTTCTTTTTCATTGAATTCTTCCTCCTTTTATCCGTGTGCGATCCTTTTGTGATCGTAACAATGGTAGTATGTTCCCTCTGTGCAGAAAAAACTTACGGCAACTTTTGCCGTAAGTTGCAATTTTTTTATTCTTCGTGTATACTGAGTAGCAAGATATCCTATTGTATACTTTTTGTAATCTTTCGCCACAATATTACAATTTGTACTTCTTTTTGGAGGTTTGTGCCATGCAGAAACTTGAAAAACAGTTCCATATCCGCTGCGCTGAGGGAGATGTGGGCCGCTATGTGCTGCTGCCGGGTGATCCCGGCCGCTGTGAAGCCATTGCCGCTCATTTCGATGGACCCCACTTCGTGTCTCAAAACCGCGAGTATACCGTCTACACCGGCACACTGCTGGGAGAGAAGGTCTCCGTCTGCTCCACCGGTATCGGTGGCCCCTCTGCCTCCATCGCCATGGAGGAACTCCACGCCATCGGCGCCGACACCTTCGTCCGTGTAGGCACCTGCGGCGGCATTGATCTGGATGTTCGCAGCGGCGATGTGGTGGTGGCCACCGGTGCTGTCCGCTACGAACACACCAGCTGTGAATATGCCCCCATCGAGTTCCCCGCCGTGGCAGACTTCGAGGTGACCACCGCACTTGTAAAAGGTGCGCAGGCACTGGGCAAGTCCTATCACACCGGTGTGGTACAGTGCAAGGACTCCTTCTACGGGCAGCACGATCCCAAGCGCATGCCTGTCAGCCACGAGCTGCTGCAAAAGTGGGATGCCTGGAAGCGTCTGGGGGTAAAGGCCAGCGAGATGGAGAGTGCGGCCCTGTTCGTGGTGGCCGCCGCACTGGGCTGCCGCTGTGGTTCGTGCTTCCATGTGATCTGGAATCAGGAGCGGGAGGCCGCAGGTCTCGATCAGGATATGAGTGAGGATACCAGCAGCGCCATTGCCGTAGGGATTGAAGCCATCAAAAATCTTATCCTCACCGATAGAAGTAAGAAAGGAGAATAAACCATGCTTTGGGGTATCATTCTCGGCGGTGTCGCCGGTTGGATCGCCAGTATGCTGATGAATGCCAAAAAGGGTCTGCTGCGCTACATCGTACTGGGCATCGTGGGCGGCTTTGTGGGTAACATCCTGGCCGGTGCCGTAGGTCTTGGCGCACGCAACTCCATCGGCTCCATTATCATCAGTGTGGTGGGGGCCTGTGTCATCATTCTGTTGGGCCGTTGGTTATTCGGCAAAAAATAAGCTAAAAACTGCCTGTTCCCATCTTTCTGTATGAAGGATGGGAACATTTTTTTGCAAATTTTTCGAAATTTTCTCTTACATTTTTCTCCAAAATGTGCTATACTGTGCGGGTGTGAACAAAGTGTAAACTTCTGCATTTTCAGGCGGCCTATGCCGCCTGTGATTACAGGGAAAGGAGGCGTATGGGCGGTGTTTTCTGTTGGTGAACTGGTGGTCTACGGCGGCGAAGGCGTGTGCCGTGTAATGCGCATCGGCCCCAGCACACTCAGCTGTGCCGATCCCAACCGGGAATACTACACCCTCTGCCCCGTTTTTCACACCGGCGAGGTCACTACGCCGGTGGATACCCGCGTGCTGATGCGCCCGATCATGTCGCGGCAGGATGCCGAGGCCTTTCTCTCCTCCCTTGCCGATCTTCCGGCAGAGGCCCACGACACACTGAATCAGCGGGCGGCACGGGAGCATTACCAGGCGGTGGTCGCCTCTTTCGACTGCTGCCGTATGGCCTCGCTGCTGAAGATGCTGTATGCCAAACGGGATGCGGCGCGGCGCAGCGGCAAGAAGGTAAGCCAGCTGGACGAGCGCTACGGTAAGCGGGCGGAAGATCATCTGTATGAGGAATTGGCCGCTGCACTGGAAATCGAGAAGAGCGCCGTCTGCGGACGCATCCGCCGCTTTTGCCCCGACTGGCCGGAAAAATAAGAATATGCGTGTATGATACAAAAAACAGGATCTCATTTCTGAGATCCTGTTTTTGTGCTATCAGTTGTCTTTTTTTACTTAAAGCAGCTGTACCAGCCAATGCCCTGGTACTCCCAGCCGGCATCGATCAGATTCTGCTTTTCTTCTGGGCTGAAGGTGAAGTGGTACGCACCAACCTCTGCGTTGGGGTTATGCAGACGATGCTGCACCGCCTCGGTATCATAGGCGGAGTTGAAGGCAATACCCTCATAATTCCAACCGTCTGCCATCAGACGATCCTTCTCAGCCACATCCATAGTGTACAGATGCTCGCCGGTAGAGGGCTGGAACAGGCGGTGGACAGGATCGCCGGTGTTGGCGGGGAAGGTGAAACCAACGCCCTCATACTGCCATCCGGCAACAATCAGATTATCCCGCTCCACGGGAGAGCCGGTGTAGAAGTGCTCGCCGGTGTTGGGATTGTACATACGGAACATATGCACAACGACTCTTGCTTCCACCGTTTCGCGATTGACGCCGCAATAGTTACAGGTACCATCTACATTGTCGCTGTAGCTGTGTTGTGCGCAGCTGCCGGCAGCCTTGACCGTCAGCGTAGCCGCATTGGAGTAGACGCTGCCAGCATCATTGGAAACTTTACAGCGGTACTGATACCCATCGTACGGGAGAGACGCAGACACCGTGAGGGTAGCCGTCTTGGCACCGGCAGCGGTGGCATTCTCCCAATCGCTGCCCGAGGGTGCTTTCTGCTGCCACTGATAGGCAATCGTGCCGCCGGTAGCGGCCACGGAGAACTGAGCTGTTTCCCCGGCATTCACCGTCTTATTGGCAGGGTGAGAGGTGATCTGAACACCAGCGATAGGCTCGTAGTCTGTTGCAGACATGGGGTATGCGCTGTTAAAGGCAGTGGTGGTATATTCAAGGTTCCGATAATGTCTGGAGAAGCTGGCAGGAGAGAGCAGGAACCAGCTATAGGTCTGGCGGCCCTCGTCCCAGGTGGCATCCAGGTTGTAGTATTTGCTGCCAAGCTTTGCAATGTTCCAGGCGTGGGGACCGGCAGAGTCACCGGTTCCTCCAATACCGGAGATGATACGGGCATCCACATCCAGTTCCAAAGCCAGACGATAGAAGAGGCTGGCATAGCCCTGGCAGACGGAGGTCTTGTTGATCAGGGCAGCATAGGAGGTGTGCTTAAGAAGATAGCTGCTGTCATTCAGATTGGCGTAGTCGTAGCGGATATTCTCCGTCATATAGTCGTAAATACCCCGCAGCTTCTGATAGTCGGAGCTGTCGTACAGATCCAGCTGATTCAGCAGCTTGGTGACCTCGGTGTCCATTGTGGCCTCTTGGGCGGCATCAGTGTAGTAACTGATGTTGTAGACGATCGTTGCATAATATGCTCCGTCATTGTAGTAATAACTGCTACTACCGTCATTCAACACATGCCATCCGCCATATGTGAAACTGATATAATCGCCTTCCACAGGATCGCCGGTGTGCTCCAGAGCAAGAGCGATCAGATCTCCAACAGTTTGATTGATATCTGCATTGGTGGTTTTAAAGTGGACCTGAACCGCAGTCTCACGGTTGACCATTGCCTCGCGGATCGTCTCGGCAGCTTCCTCCTCAGAGACATAGGTAACATCACCGTATGTCTTAACGGGGGCAGCGGCAGCGTAAAATGCAGGGGCGCTGTCGCCAAGAACATCCTCATAGATGGGGTTGACCTGCCAGGGAATGGAAACCGTCGTTACCGTACCCTCAGCTTCCGAGGCGTGGGCAGACACTGTTCCAAAGGGGATCAGCGTCACGAGACAGCAGAGGGCAAGGAGCAGGGCCAGTAATCGTTTGTTTTTCATACAATATCCTCCGAAAACTCTTGTTCTGCGCGACAGCGCATTCTAAGACCCATAACATACAGTATCATTGTACTCCTCCCATCAAGGATTTGCAATAAAAAAGCAAAAATTTTTAGTCATTGATTATAAAAGAACCTGCTGCAGTATTTCATACTGCAGCAGGTTCTTTTATTGTAATTTGGGAAACTTCCTTTACTGAACAGTGGGGTTCTCCTTCTCGTGGAGCATGGCGGCGGCCACGCAGAGGGAGAGATACACCTGCTCCTCAGGGCTGGAGCGGGAGGTGATGGCCATAGGCACCTTGGTACCGGCCAGCACGCCGCAGGCGTTGACATTGGCAGACATGGTCAGCACCTTCATCACGGTGTTGCCGGCCATGACATTGGGCATCAGCACTGCGTCGAATTCGCCGCAGGCAGGATGGTCATAACCCTTGATGCGGGCAGATTCCTTGCTGACGATCATATCCCAGGGAATGGGGCCAACCAGCTCACAATCGGCGATGGGCTCCATCATGTGGGAGCGGACAATATTCTGTGCCTCCACAGTGTCGCGCATATGGAAAGAGGGCTTCTCCACCAGAGACAGCACAGCGATCTTGGGCTTGTGAATACCCAGATGGCCCAGTACATCCACGATGTTCTTGACCACCTTCTTGCGCTGACCCTCAGAGGGCTCGATCAGCACGGAGACATCGGACAGGGCCAGCACCTTGTCATAGTAGGGCACCTTCACCAGTGCCACCTCGCTGACAAGGCCATCCACCAGCTTATTGCGCTTGTCCAGAATGGGCATAAGGAAGTTGCGGGTAGAGGTGTTGCCGCGGATAAGGATATCGCCCAGACCATCGTTGATGATCTTAATGGAGCGCTCCATGTAGGCGTGATAATCGGTGATGGGGTCAAAGCGGGGCTCATAATCGGGGACATCACTGATGGTGTAGTCGCGATCGTACAGACCCAACTCCTTCAGCATCAGGACGATGCGCTCCTTGGCACCCACCAGAATGGGCTGGCAAAAGCCCTTATCCTGTGCGTGGAACACGGCCTTGAGGATATTTTCGCAGTCAGCACCGGCCACTACAACCCGGGCAGGGCGCTCCAGAGCCTTGGCGCGCTGGATAACAAAATCAAACTCTTTCTCGTAAATATGCATACATTTACTCCTTCTTCGTCATTACAGCAGGCCCATACCGCCGTTGATCAGCAGGAACACAGGGGCAAAGACCAGAGACACGACGGTCATCAGCTTGATGAGAATGTTGATGGAGGGGCCGGAGGTATCCTTGAAAGGATCGCCCACGGTGTCGCCCACGACGGCGGCGCGATGTGCCTCACTGCCCTTACCGCCGTGATTGCCCTCTTCGATGTACTTTTTGGCGTTGTCCCATGCACCACCGGCATTGGACATAAACAGCGCCATCAGCACGCCGGTGACCAGCGCGCCGGCCAACAGGCCGCCCAGAGCACTGGTGCCCAGCACGATACCCACCACCAGAGGTGCCACCACGGACAGAACGCCGGGAACCAGCATTTCGTGGAGGGCAGCCTGGGTGGAGATGGCCACACAGGAGGTATAGTCGGGCTTTGCCTCACCCTCAAGGATGCCGGGGATGGTGCGGAACTGGCGGCGCACTTCCTCGATCATCTTATAGGCAGCCTTGGACACGGAGTCCATGGTAAGGGCGGAGAAGAAGAAGGGCAGCATACCGCCGATGAACAGGCCAACGATGACCTTGTAGTTCAGGAGGTCAATGCCGAAGTCAAAGAGCTTCACGGCCTCGGCATAGGAGACAAAGAGTGCCAGTGCGGTGAGGGCGGCGGAGCCGATGGCAAATCCCTTACCCATGGCCGCGGTGGTGTTGCCCACGGCATCGAGACGGTCGGTGATGTTACGGACATTCTTGGGCAGACCGGACATCTCGGCAATACCGCCGGCGTTGTCGGCAATGGGGCCGTAAGCGTCAACAGCAACGGTGATGCCGGTGGTGGAGAGCATACCCACGGCAGCCAGTGCAATACCGTAGAGGCCGTTGGACATGTAGGCACCGATAATGCCAACAGCGATCAGCAGAATGGGGATGGCAGTGGAGTGCATACCCACAGCCAGACCGGAGATGACGGTGGTGGCAGAGCCGGTCTCGGACTGCTGCGCAATCTTCTTGACGAAGCGGTAGTCGCCGGAGGTGTAGACCTCGGTGATAATACCGATGACCACACCCACAATGAGGCCAAAGATGATGGCAATAGCCGCTTTCATGTTGCCAAAGAACACCCAGCTCAGCACCAGTGCAGCCACGATGACAACAGCATTGGAGACATAGGTACCGGTTTTCAGTGCTTTATGGGGGCTGGCTTTCTCATCGCCCTTGACGAAGAAGCTACCCACGATAGAGGCGGCAATGCCGATGGCTGCCAGCAGCAGGGGGAAGACGGCACCGGTGATGCTGTAAGTCACCGCGCCGAGGGTAATGGCGGAGACAATGGAGCCCACATAGGACTCGAAGAGGTCGGCACCCATGCCGGCCACATCGCCCACATTGTCGCCCACATTGTCGGCGATGGTAGCGGGGTTACGGGGATCATCCTCAGGGATACCGGCTTCCACCTTACCCACCAGGTCGGCACCTACATCGGCGGCCTTGGTATAGATACCGCCGCCCACACGGGCAAACAGGGCAATGGAGGAGGCACCCAGGGAAAAACCGGAGAGCACATTGGCATTGCCGGTGATGAGGTAGATGAGACCGCAGCCCAGCAGGCCCAGACCCACCACGCACATACCCATAACGGCACCGCCGGAGAAGGCGATAGACAGGGCTTTGTTCATGCCGGAATCCTTGGCGGCAGCCGCGGTACGGACATTGGCCTTGGTGGCCACATTCATACCACAGTATCCGGCAAAGGTGGAGAACACGGCGCCCACCAGGAAGGCGATAGCAGTACCCCAGCTGATGCCGAAGCCCACCACCACGAACAACACCACCACAAACACCACAAGGATCTTGTACTCAGACATCAAAAAAGCCTGGGCACCCTCGTGGATAAAGGCGGCAATCTCCTTCATTCTGTCAGTTCCTGCGTCCTGCTTGGAGACTTTGCGGGAGAGATAAAACGCAAACAGCAGCGCAATCACACCCAACACAGGCGCAAGGATAGCAAGCTTATCCATATTGTTTGTTCCTTTCTTTCTTCTGTTCCTTTTCCGTTAGTTCAGCCTGTTTGAACTGATTCTAAACATATATATTCTAGTACAAGGGCGCTAATATGGCAAGAAAAACTGTTGAAAAACACGCTATTTTGAAAAGATAATTTTTTCACAACATGAAAACATATATAAATAAGCGAAAAACGGGAAACTTCTTTAAAAAGTTCCCGTTTTTCTCCCAAATGTTTGGAATGTTTGATTCGATCTGTATCTTTGTTTCAAAAGTCTATTTTTATCCGCATTTTTCCTCACTGTCGCCATGGGAGTGCTTCATCTCAAAGTGGATAAGGAGAGAGAGCAGGGCACGCAGTGCGATGACTACCCCCAGCACCAACAGCTCGTGGAGGTCACGGATCAGCACCGTTTTCAGAATCTCAGCAGCCATCTTGAACTCCAGACTCAGCGCAAGCCCCTTGGCCAGGTGGAACTTGACATCACAGCTGCTTTTGGTAAAGAGGCTGCACATATATTTCCAGAATGCACCCAGCACCGACACCGCCACCACGGCGATTCCCATCAGTTCACAAAGGGGGATCAAGATCTCCAATACAAATTCCACAATATGCTCCAACATAGTGATTTCTCCTCTTTCGTTTTCTTTTCTGATATTATACGCCTCCGCTCTCTTTTTTGGAAGTGACTTTGGCAACAGTTGCGCGGTTTTTGTTGTACTTTTCCGTAACCGTGTGATATAATGACCGCAATTATTCTTCCCCCATCTCCGTGTGGGAAAAGGAGGCGGCTATGCTGCACAATAACTCGACTCTCTCCTGGGATATCTATCCCCGACCCCAGTTACAGCGCAAAAGTTATGTAAACTTGAATGGCCGGTGGGATTTCGCTGTTTCTTCCCATAGTGACTTCCCTCCCCAATATGATACCGTCATCACCGTCCCTTACTGTCCGGAAAGCACCCTGTCCGGCTTGGAAGTAACGGTAAAGCCGGGTAGTTATCTCTTCTATCGCCGCACACTGACCCTTCCCGATGGGTTTGTCCACGGACGGGTACTGTTGCATATCGGCGCCGCCGACCAGGTGTGTGACATTTATGTAAACTCCCACTTTGTCGGACATCACGAGGGCGGCTATACCGCTTTCACCACAGATATCACCGAAGCGCTGCAGGAGGAGAACACCCTCGTCATCCGCTGCTATGATGATCTGCGGGACACCTCCTTTCCCTACGGCAAGCAGAGCCTGAAGCGAGGCGGTATGTGGTACACACCCGTGTCCGGCATTTGGCAGAGCGTGTGGCTGGAGAGCGTACCGCAGCAGTACATTGCGCATCTGGATATCCACACAGACATGACCTGCGCCACTGTCACCGTCTCGCCGCCCCTGACAGGCGTGGTGCGCTGCGAGGGGGTGGACTATCCCCTCGAAAACGGCTGCGCCGTCATTACTCCCGCCCAGCCGCAACTGTGGAGTCCCCAGCACCCCCATCTCTACGACTTTACCGTGGAGACAGCAGAGGATACCATCCAGAGCTACTTTGCCCTCCGCACCATTGAATGCAGGGAGGTCAATGGCATCCCCCGCCTGTGTCTCAATGGGAAGCCCTACTTCCTCCACGGCCTTCTTGATCAGGGCTACTGGCCCGAAGGCATCTACACCGCCCCCTCCCCTCAGGCATATGCCTCGGATATTCTCGCCATGAAGCGTCTGGGTTTCAACACCCTGCGCAAGCACATCAAGGTGGAGCCGGAGGAATTTTACTACCAGTGCGACAAGCTGGGCATGATCGTGGTGCAGGACATGGTGAATAACGGCGATTACTCCTTCCTCCGCGACACGGCCCTGCCTACGGTCGGCCTGCAAAAGCTGGATGACCGCCGTCTTCATCGCGATAACATCACCCGCCGTCGCTTTTTCGACTGTATGACCGAGACGGTGCAGCAGCTGCGCAACCACCCCTCTATCCTCTGCTGGACGATCTTCAACGAGGGCTGGGGGCAGTTCGATGCCGACAGCGCCTACGATACACTGCGGGCACTGGATTCAAGCCGCATCATCGACGCCACCTCCGGCTGGTTCCGCCGCCACAAGAGCGATGTGGACAGCCGCCACATCTATTTCGGCCCCTGGTCTCAGCTGAAAAAAGGGGACGGAAAGCCGCTGTTCCTCAGCGAATTCGGCGGCTATGCCTGCGCTGTGGAGGGGCATCTCTTCAACCCCCAAAACGCTTACGGCTACAAGACCTGCACCTCTGTGTCTGACTTTCAGACACAGATCGAAGCCCTTTACCGCCGCCGCATCCTCCCCGCTGTGAAAGAGGGCCTCTGCGGTGCCATTATGACACAGGTCAGCGATGTAGAGGACGAGATCAACGGCTTCCTCACCTATGACCGCGCCGTGGAAAAAGGCGATGCAGAAACCATGCAGCGTCTGGCACAAGAGCTGCAGAAATCGATCCAATAAAAAAATTCCCGACCCTAAGGTCGGGAATTTTTTATTGGAAGTTAGCCGTCCACTTCTACGGTGCCGTCTTCCTTGACGGTGATCATCATACCATCCTTGACATAGGCAAGGAACTCCTCGCCCAGAGAATCCACCACAGGCATGGTAACGCCCTCCACCCACACATCGGCCAACACTGCACCGGCGGCAGCCAGCGAGTCGATAGGGTTGGCAAAAAGCATACAGGCGGGGTTCTTCTTCAGGGCGCAGGCACAGTACAGCACCAGACCGCCGGTGGTGGAGCCGATGGTCTGCGGCAGGCACAGCGCCTTGTTGATAAGGGGTTTGCCGTGAAGTTCGGCGTTGTTCTGGTCACTGCACTTGACCTCTTTGTCGCCAAACTGGAGGGGCATCTGGAGCGATGCCAGGGTATTGAAGCCCTGTGTGGTAACAACAGCCTCCGCCGTCACCGTACCGGGGGTAATCACTCTGCCTTTAAACTGTTTCATTCGGCGTTGCCTCCCTTCGTGATAGCCTGCAGGATCTGGGCATCGGTATAGTAGCGGGCACTGGTGTAGGTCCGCAGCTTGTTGGAAGAGGTGATGACCGGCATCTTCTTGCAGAGAGGATTGTTCATGTACATCAAGGGGCAGATATAGGAGGTGATAATGCCCGTGGCCTTCAGACGGGGGGCGTACTCCGTCTTTTCAAAGGCCTCCAGCACCTTGGGAGGTGCAGTGAACACAGTGGGGATAACCACCTTCTTGTTGCCGCTGTCCTTAAGACCCTGCTCTACCTTCTCCGTCCAATCCTTCAGCTGCTGCAAAGACAGATGGGGGCATCCCACAAAGCACAGCTTGGGCTTGGCATCGGGATTCTTCCAGATGACAGGATAGTTGTCCTGCACCCGCTGGAGTTCGGCATCATCGATGATGTACTCCTTGGCTCCCTCCACGATGAGGCTCTCACCCAGTTCCACGGCCTCGGGAGTCAGCTTGTCGATATGGTACAGGCCTACTGCACCGTTGGAGGCGGTGGCGGCACCGAAATCCTTGAGATAGGCGCAGGCAGCATCGTCCAGCTCGGTACCCAGCCACTTGTCCAGGCCCACCACATAAGGTACATCCTCCATCACCTTCATGCCGATGGCAGAGCCGAGAAGCTGTGCCTCAGGCTTTTTGGTGGTGGCAATCTTTACCACCCAAGTAGCCTTGCGTCCCTCGTCGGTCAGGAGGCCAAAGTAGGGCACATAGCCCACAATAGAACCCATGATATCAATGATACCGGAGTTGCGGTTGCAGCGGGCACCCAGCACGGAGTTGGCATACACCACGGCGCTGGACTCCGCCCAGCTGAGCACTTCGCCCTTTTGGGGCTTGTTGCCCACCTCATCCATGTAGCAGGCGCAGGTGAAGGCATCTTCATCCAGCAGCCCCAGTTCCATCAGCTGCTTTTCATAGAAATCCTGCTTGGTGTACATAAACTTGTTAAACACGAAATTCTGCAGGAAGTTGGCAGGGACATTCTTATCCAGCGGACGGGGATCAACCGAGAACTTCTGCCCCGAGGCCACGCCTGCATCCAGCAGCTGCTGCATCAGGTCGTACACGGGGGCCATGACTTTCAGTCCGAAGGAGGTGACCAGATGGTTATACTTTGAGGTGATGGGCACCAGCTTTTCTGCACCAAAAGCATCGCCGTACATCACCAGCGTTTTCAGTACCTTGGCCAGGGTCTCACCCTTTTCGCCGTTTAAGATGGCTTGCTGTTCAGGGGTCAATACCATAGTTGTGTTCTCCTTTCGTTTACAGCTTCATGCACACATCCCATGCGCCCCAGATAACGCTGCGGAGATTACCCACCTTGTTGGCATCACCGATCACATGGATGTGTTTGTCCTTCTGTGCTACAGGGGCGGGCTTATAGCCCACGGAGAGGATGACGGAGTCGGCCTCCAGGGTAGAGAGGTTACCCTCCTTATCCTTGATAGTCACGGTACCCTCGCCAATCTCAGTGACACCCGTCTCCAGATACACAGGCACTTTGTTGGCCTCGAAGAAGTCACGGAGGAAGCTGGTGTTGGCAAGGCAGACACCGGGGGTGACAATAAGGTCGTCCATCATCTCCACGATTTGAGGCTGCTTACCCTGCAGATACAGCTCATAGGCGATCTCGCAGCCGGTGAGGCCGCCGCCGATGATGACCACCTTCTGGCCCACAGCCTGCTTGCCCAGCAGGAAGTCCACAGCCTGAATGGCGGTATCGGCACCCTTGACAGGAATCTTGTTGGCGGTGGCACCGGTGGCCACGATGACCTCGTCGGCGCCGAGGGCATTCACATCGGTAACAGGGGTATTCAGCTTCACCTCGATGGGATACTTGGTCAGTTCCCGGCGATACCAGGCGATGAGTGCCTTATCCTTTTCCTTGAAAGAGGGGGCGGCAGCAGCGATGAACACGCCGCCCAGCTCGCCGGACTTTTCATACAGCGTCACCTTATGGCCCCGCTTGGCGCAGACAAGAGCTGCCTCCATGCCGCCGATGCCGCCGCCGACGATGGCGATGTTCTTCACCTTCTTGGCAGGCTTGATGTAGTGCTTGGTGGACTGCATGGTCTCGGCGTTGATGGCGCAGCGGGCAAGACCCATGGTATCCTTCAAGTCCTGGGTATTATAATGACCCTTGGAAGAGGAGAAATTGAAGCAGCCGCTGTGGCAGCAGATACAGGGACGGATATCCTCCAGACGATCCTCCAGCAGCTTGGTGATCCACTGGGGGTCAGCAAGGAACTGACGGGCCACACCCATGCCGTCGATCTTGCCTTCGGCAATGGCAGCAGCCGCCACATCCGGCTCCATACGGCCGGCACAGACTACGGGAATATCCACAAAGTTCTTGATGTGGGCCACATCGTCCAGATTGCAGTTCTGAGGCATATACATCGGGGGATGTGCCCAGTACCAGGAGTCATAGGTGCCGTTATCGGCGTTGAGCATATCGTAACCGCAGTCCTGCAGATACTTGGCAGCACGCTCAGACTCGGCCATGGCACGACCCATCTCCGGCGCATCGTCACCGGGGACGATACCCTTCTGGAACCCCTTGAGCTTGGACTCCACGCTGTAGCGCAGGGATACGGGGAAATCGTCGCCGCAGCTCTCCTTAATGGCCTTCACCACCTCGGCAGCAAAGCGATAGCGGTTTTCAAAGCTACCGCCGTACTGGTCGGTACGCTTGTTAAAGAACTCGATGGCGAACTGGTCCAGCAGATAGCCCTCATGGACCGCATGGACTTCCACACCGTCCACACCGGCATCGCGGCAGAGCTTGGCGGTCTTGGCAAAGGCCTCGATGATCTCGTGGATCTGATGTACCGTCATCTCGGGGCAGATGATGTCGGGAGCCCAGCGGGCAGGCTGGGCACTGGGAGAGGCCAGCTCGTGGGAGGTGTCGAGGATGGGCTTCAAAATGGCGCGGGTAAACTTGTTCTTATGCAGAGGGCCCACCAGTTCCGTAATAGCCCAGCTGCGACCCATACCGGCGGTAAGCTGGACAAAGAGTTTGGCGCCGGTCTTGTGGATCTCGTCCATAAAGACCTTCAGTTCCTCGAACATTTTGGGGTTCTGCCACAGCCATTTCCCCCAGAAGGTGTCGCGCAGAGGGGCAATGCCGGGAATGATGAGTCCCACATTGTTCTGGGCACGCTCCAAAAACAGCTTCGCCGCCTCCTTATCAAAGTGGCAGCCACCCAGTTCGAACCAACCGAACAGAGAGGTGCCGCCCATGGGACACATGACGATGCGGTTCTTGATCTCCACATTGCCTACCTTCCAGGGAGTAAACAATGCCTCGTACTTCTTATCAACAGTGTTCATACGCCATCGATCCTTTCTTTTGTCTCCTGTGAGGTTGTCAATAGTATGAAAATATTGTACTACTCCCCTTTTCAAAACGCAAGAAGAATCCATTTTTCTCCGTATATTTGATATAATTATACAAAAAAGAACGGGCAAGGTCAGCACCTTGCCCGTTTTCTGTTTTGCTTTCAGCGTCTGCCGCCGCGGAATCCACCGCCGCCAAAGCCGCCGCGACTGCTGCGGCCTCCGCCGCTGCTGCGGCGCACACTGCTGCCGCTGCGGCGACCACCACTGAAGCCGCCGCCGTTAAAGCCGCCGGTGGGGCGGTTATTCATGGGACGGGACTGGTTGGGACGGGACTGATAACCGCCGCCTACAGGAGGGGGAGGTGCCGCGGGACGGGGACGGGCAGGACGGTAGAGACTGCGTCCCCAAAAAATGGGATAGTACCTCACCGGTGCCACGATGCCGGGGATGATATACCGGCGGCGATAGCGGGTATAGCGCACGCGGTCAAAGAGCACCCATACCACGAAGATCATGAGAACGAGGAATATCACACCCACGATGCCGCCACCGGCCTCTTTTCCATGGTCCACCGGCGCATACCAGTCTCCGCCGCTGGACCAACCACTCTTATGGGCAGGGTCAACCTGTCCATAGAATACATCGGCCTGACGGAAGAAGGCTGTCACCGCGCCGTCGAAATCGCCGTCATAATAGGTCTCATCCAGCGCCTGGCGCAGCTTTTGCTGCTGATAATCCTGCATCACCGCGCCCACATAGTCGCCCATATAGACCTGCCAGTCGCCATTCTCTACCAGCACAAGGATCATGTCGTTTTCTCCGAGGCCCCACTTTTGACCCAAAGCCGCAGCGTAGTCCTCGCCATCCCAGCCGTTCAGGCGCTCCACAGTGGCCACTGCCACCACGGCATAATATTTCTCATCCCAGGCGGTATTGTACTGTGTCACCACCTGCTCCGTGGCGTGATCCAACAGTTCTGCCTCGTCGCAGATCCACTGGCGGTACTCCACAGGCAGTAACTCTGTAGGTTCCTTGGCGAGAAAATGCTCCTTGCGCAGTTGTCCCAGGAACACAGCGGCTGCTATGGCCAGCACCACAGCGATGATGCCCACCACGCGGTTTGTCGATAATTTCATAGCGTTACCCCTTTCAAGGAGTGTTCTCTCAGCGATGCAGCTCCATCAGTTTCTGCTTCAGCTCACCCTCAATGCGACCCAGCTCCGCCTCGGCGGCCTTGCGCTTCTGGGCTCCCTCGGACTGAATACGCAGCACCTCATCGAGGGTGGAGATGAGCTGCTGGTTGGTGTGCTTCAGCGTCTCGATATCCACGATGGAGCGCTCCGCCTCCTTGGCGGTGGCGATGGTACCCATCTTCAGAGCATCGGCATTCTTTTTCAGCAGTTCATTGGTCATCTCTGTGACGGCACTCTGGGCGGCAGTGGCCTGACGGCTGTGCTCCATGCCCAGTGCCAGCACCATCTGGCTCTTCCACAGGGGGATGGTGTTCACCAGAGAAGACTGGATCTTTTCGATCATAAGGGTATCGTTATTCTGCAGCAAACGGGTCTGCGGGCCCATCTGGACAGAGATCATGCGGGTCAGTTCCAGATCATGAAGCTTCTTTTCAAAGCGCTCACACAGCTGAACATAGTCGTTATATGCCTGGGCATCCTCGGCCAGGCCAGAGGCCTCTGCCTTCTTACGCATCTCTTCCAGCTCGCCGCTACGGACATCCGCCAAACGCTTCTTGCCCGCCAGGATGTACATGGTCAGTTCCTTATAGTACTTCAGGTTCAGCTCATACATCTGGTCGAACATGGCCACATCTTTCAAAAGAGTGATCTGATGATTCTCCAAACTCTGAGCGATCTTATCCACATTGGCCTCTACCTTGCTGTAGCGGGCCTTGAAGGCCTCCACGCTTTCACCGGCCTTGTAAAACAGTCCCTTCAGTCCCTTGGGCTTCTCCAGGGCGGTAAACCCTTTCAGCTCCACCACCAAACGGCCCAGATCGTTGCCGATCTCACCCAGGTCCTTGTTGCGCACATTGCCCAACGCACCCTCGGAGAAGGAGGCCACGCTTTTCTGTGCCGCAGCACCATACTGTAAAATCTGATTGGTGTCCCGAATATCGATCTTCTTGGCAAACTCGTTGACGGCAGCCTTTTCTTCCTCCGTCAGCATACTCTCATCCAGCACCACAGGCTCCACCGCCTTTTCCTCCTTGGGAATTGCAGGCGTGTCGGGCGCTTCGGGGGTCAGGGTCAGCTTGGGCATCTCCACGGCAACAGCGTCATCCGGAGTCAGGGTCAGCTGCGGGATCTTATTCTCGGTCATAGCGCTTCTTCCTTTCTTTTGTTTTATATTACGATCTTTTTTACAGTTCCAGTGTGATCTCTCCTGCACTCACCTGGGTGGCAGTCTCCACCGCAGCGGCGGAGCTCTCGGCCTCACGCACCGCCTCTTTGAGGCCATCCTCAGTGATACCCTCCCGGGCCAGCATCTGTTCCATTACTACCATATCGGTGGAGATGTCCAGCGCCTCGGCGGAGAAGAGGTTGTCCAGCTGCTTTTCAAATGCGCGGATGATGGTGGACATCATATTCTCCACGCGCTTCATCGTGGAAGTAATGTTCTCACCCTCCACCTGCTGCTCCTCCAACACATCGTAGGAGCGCAGCACTTTCAGTGTGGTGGGAAGATAATAGTTCATAAAACGGCGGATGTCCCGCAGTTTTTCGGGATTGGCCTCCACATGATCGAAGATCCGTTGGGCAAGGATCTGCAGCCGCACAATCTGCCCAGAGATCCCCTCGTCATCAATGGCCGCGTCAAGTACCTTCATCTCTTCGATGGCAGCCTTTCCCTCGGCAAGCATCTTATCCAGTTCCGCGTTGCCCGTAGTCACGGGCTCTTCGGGCACTTCCACCTCCACATTGCCACAGAAACAGCGGGCAATCACACCCACCACCGCCGTGGCGGCAATGGCCAGCAGGAAATGGGGCAGCCGATACAGGGGGAAGAGCAGGCCGTAGAGTACCCAGGTCAGCGCCACAACATACAGCGGTATGGCGGATTTTTTCACGATTTTTTTCATGTCCGACCCTCCGTTTTCAGCATTTCGTATTGGGGTTATTATACTCCATCCGCCTCCCTCGGTCAAGAAAAAAGAGACGGCTGCGCCGTCTCTCCTCCCCTGTCACAGCCCCTGTGAAATACCCGTCTGGCCTGTTACGGGATCGGTAAACAGGGGGATCTGTGGTGGGAAAAAGGTCCAGTATACGACGAGGGCCAGAGACAGCAGCAGTATGGCAGCGCCGCAAACCGACCAGAACTTACCCTGCAGCCTCCCCTTATCCAGCCACCGCCACGAAACAAAAAAAGCCAGCAGCACCGCAAGCTGAAAGATGATAATATTTATAATGGCCACATTGCTGCCGCTTGCACCCACATAGGTGTAGTACACCGCAGGGATATAAATCACGCCCAGCAGCAGCGCCGCAGCACGGGAGCCAAGAATATTGATGCGACTACGGCGTAACGCCAGCGTCTCCAGCACTGACCACAGCACCCATGGTACTACCAGTAGTTTGATGTGCTCCCACACCGACTCGTTGACGGCAGCAATCGCACCAACAGCTGCGCTCTCTCCTGACCAATCAAAGACAAAGTGGAAGAGATTGCCCCAGATCAGCGTGAAAAACAACCCCGCCACTTCCCACTTACGCCACGATTTTTCTCTCATCTGTCCACTTCTCCCTCCGCTGATATTCTCTATCAGTGTACACGGTGCAAGAAGAAAATATGCATTTCACCCGCCCCATTCGATTACTCTTTGTATTGTTTCGACAAAATATTACGATACAGATAGAAAAACACCCGGGTTCGGATGAACTCGGGTGTTTGGTTCGGATTAGGTTTGTATCCAGCGTCAGACCGCTGCAGCGTTGATTTTCTTGGCGTGGGTGTACTGATACACCACCACAGCCGCCAGTACTACGAGGCCGATGACATCGGTCAGCAGACCGGGAATCATCATGCACAGGCCACCGGCAATCAACACCAGACGAAGAACTACAGGCACCTTGCAGTAGAAATGACCATTAAGGGCCGTCGCCACAGAGAACAGACCCAACAGCGCCGTAATACCAATGACAATCACATCGAAAATCATGGCGCCGATATTGGGCACCACAGCGCCGCTCAGATCCACAAAGAGCATCTCCGGATTATAAGCGAAGATATACGGGACAATGAAGGCGGCTATTGCCAGCTTTGTTGCTGTAATACCTGTCTTCATGGGATCGGACTTCGCGATAGCAGAGCCGGCGTAGGCAGCCAGTGCCACGGGAGGCGTAATGTCTGCCACGATGCCAAAGTAGAACACAAAGAAGTGGGCGGCCACCACATTGAAGCCCAGCTGTACCAGAATGGGGGCACAGGTAGCAGCCATGATGCAGTAGTTGGCGGTGGTGGGAACGCCCATGCCCAGCACGATGCAGCAGATCATGGTCAGCACCAGACCGATGATGGTAGCATTACCGGCGAGGTTGACAATACCGTTGATGAGGATAGATGCAAGACCGGTAACAGTGATGCATCCGGCAATGATACCGGCCATAGCGCAGGCCACAGCCACGGTGACAGCGCCGCGGGCACCGGCCTCGAGAGCCTCGAGGATCTTGCCGGGGGTCAGTCGCTCCTCGGAGTTGAGGAAGCCCACCACGATGGCGGCAAGGATAGACACAGAGGCGGAGAACTGCATGGTACGGGCACCGGAGGAGACCAGGCCGATCAGCAGCACCAGAGGCAACAGCAGATAGACCTTCTTCAGCAGATAGCTGACCTTGGGCAGCTCGCTCTTGGGAATACCCTTCAGACCCAGTTTCTTGGCCTCCAGATGGACGGTAATAAAGATACCGGCAAAATAGAGAACGGCGGGCAGAATGGCCTTGATGGCAACCTGAATATAGGGAATATCCATGTACTCTGCCATCAGGAAGGCGGCAGCGCCCATGATGGGAGGCATGATCTGACCACCGGTGGAGGCAGCAGCCTCAACAGCGGCGGCAAACTCGGGCTTATAGCCCGTCTTCTTCATCAGCGGGATGGTGATAGAGCCGGAACCCACGGTGTTGGCCACGGAAGAACCGGAGCACATACCCTCCAGGGCACTGGCAACCACGGCCACCTTGGCGGGGCCGCCGGAGTAGGCGCCCACCAGACGGTTGGCGAACTGGATGAAATAGTTGCCGATACCGGTACGCTCAAGAAATGCACCGAAGATGATGAAGAGGACAATATAGGTGTAGCAGACATTGATGGGGGTACCGATCACACCGGAGGTGGTGTAGAACAGCTTATAGATAATGTTCTTCAATGCCTGATAGAAGTCGGGATTATAAGAGAGCTGATTGTAGAATGCGTAGATCACCAGCGCACCCACCACGCAGAGAATAGGAACACCTACGCAGCGGCGGCACAGTTCGATCAGCACCAGAATGCCCACGATGCCGATGACAACATGGTGCGGCTGAATACGGGTAGCGACCTTAATGATAGGCAGGGCATTGAACGCGAAGTAGAAAAACGCGCCTGCACCTAAAACCATCAACACGATATCATACCAGGGGATGTGATTGACACGCACATGCCCCTTCTTGGCAGGATAGGTGATGAATCCGACAACAATAATAAAACCGAGGAACAGGGTAAGCCGGGTCTCAGGCAGTGCCGTGGAGAACAGCGTCATACCAATGCAATACAGGGCGAAGGCAGCCAGCAGACAGCGCACAACGATCTTGGGCACGCCCTCCCAGACACGGGTAGCGGATTCGCGGTCATATTTCCGCATTACCGCCTCAAGGTCCATATCGTGGTCATGAACCGCGTCGGCCTTGTGTTTTTTGAACAAACTCATGGGGTTTTCTCCTAATCCGAAAAATTGTAAAGAACGCACGAGGACTACGGCGGGAAAATCCCGCCGTAGTCTCGTTAATTACCGATAGACAGGCCTAACGGCCTTTCTCCGTCAGTGTCCGCACTAAGGAATCAGCCGGCGACAGTGAAGCCCTTCTCAGCGAAGTACTTGGCAGCACCGGGATGGTAGGGGACAGAGGTGATGGAGGAGCCGTACTCCAGGCTCAGCTCGCCGTACTTGGCATGGCTGGAGACCAGATTGGCAGCATTGTCGAAGATGTCGGCGCACAGGGCGTAAACAGCATCCTCGGACACAGTGTTGGCAGCCAGGATGACAGCACCCACGGCCACGGTGGTCACATCGCCGTCGAGACCGGCATAGGTATCAGCAGAGATGACATTCTTGGCATAGTAGGGGGAGGAGGCCAGCAGTGCCTCAATATGCTCGTCATCCAGAGCCACCAGATGGACATCCTTGGTGGTAGCCAGATCGGTGATAGCAGCGGTGGGAGCACCGGAAACCACGAAAGCGGCATCGATCTGACCATCCTTCAGGGAGGAGGCGCTATCGCCAAAGCCCTGGTAGGTGGGCTCAATGTCAGCCTCGGTCAGGCCATAGGCACCCAGAATGTCGATGGCGTTGAAGTACACACCGGAACCGGCGGCACCGATGGAGACCTTCTTACCGGCCAGATCAGCAACAGTCTTGATCTCGGGATCCAGCGTCACGATCTGCACCTGCTCCATATACAGAGCTGCCACAGTGGAGAAGCAGTCAATCGCACCCACTTCGGCAAACAGGTTGGTACCCTCATAGGCGTAAGCCATTACATCGGACTGGCAGAAGGCCAGCTCAGCATTGCCGTCCAGCAGCTCCATGACATTGGACTGGGAACCGTTACCCACCAGACCCACAACATCCACACCGGCGTTGTTGGTGGCGTGCTGGGCAATGACGGAACCGAAGGCATAATAGGTGCCGGACTCACCGCCGGTCACAAAACGCAGCTTGGAGGGGGCGGGAGTATTGCCTTCGCCACCATCGGCGGGGGCGCTGCCGCAGGCCACCAGGCTGAGTGCCATCACGAGGGCCAGAACCAGAGCAAAAAACTTCTTCATAACAGTATCTCTCCTTGCGAATCAGAATATTGCGGGAAACCCGCGTGCCGCCGCAAGCGGCGGACTTTTTACTCGATGGTCGTATTATACTACTCACTTTTCATTTTTGCAAGTCCTAATTTTAAAAATTTCATTTTAATTTTTTCGTTTTTTCTGTTTTCTCCCTTCCATCACCGCAAATTCCATGTTTTTACAACATTTTTACAGAATACTCTCTTCTCGCTAAAGCTGCATGCCTTTCATTTTGCAAGTCTTTCCTGCAAAAATTGCAATTTTTGGGACTTAACTTGCATTTTCCCATTCTTGCTCCACAATATCTCGTGTTTTGTTCGCCGCTGCCGCACAATTGGGACATCAAAAAAGAAGAGCCCCGCAGGGCTCTTCTTTTTGGTATATTGGGACTTTTTTTACTTCTTGGCCTTGGTGTCCACAACTTCCTTCACCAGTGCCACAAACTCCGCTACACTCATGGCGCCCAGATCGCCGTCGGCGCGGTGACGGGGAGAGACGGTACCGTTCTCGATGTCGCGATCGCCCACGATCACCATGTAGGGAACCTTCTCCATCTGACCGTCGCGGATCTTCTTGCCGATCTTCTCGTTGCGGTAGTCCACCTTAGCGCGGACACCGGCCATCTGCAGCTGCTCCTGCACAGACTTGGCATAATCGGCAGCGCGATCGGTAACAGGCATGACACGGACCTGCTCATCCATCAGCCAGGTGGGCAGCGCACCGGCATACTCCTCAATGAGGTAGGCCAGAGTACGCTCATAGCAGCCCATGGAGGTGCGGTGGATGATATAGGGCAGTGCCTTCTCGCCGTTCTCGTCGATATAGTACATACCGAACTTCTCAGCCAGCAACATATCCACCTGAATGGTGACCAGCGTATCTTCCTTGCCGAAGACATTCTTGTACTGGATATCCAGCTTGGGGCCGTAGAAAGCGGCCTCGTCGATACCCACCTCGTAATCAATGCCCAGATTGTCAAGGATCTTACCCATGACAGCCTGTGCCTCTTCCCACTGCTGGGCAGTACCCTCGTACTTGTTGTTGGGGTTGGCGGGATCCCACTGGGAGAAGCGGAAGAAACACTTATCCCACATGCCCAGAGTCTCCATCATATACTTGCTCAACTCGAAGCAGCGGTGGAACTCCTCCTCCAGCTGATCGGGACGCAGCACCAGATGGCCCTCGGAAATGGTGAACTGGCGGACACGGATGAGGCCGTGCATCTCACCGGAGTCCTCGTTGCGGAACAGGGTGGAAGTCTCGCCCAGGCGCATGGGCAGATCACGGTAGGAGCGCTGACGGTTCAGATAGACCTGATACTGGAAGGGGCAGGTCATAGGACGCAGAGCAAAGCACTCAGCGCTCTCATCGTGGGGATCGCCCATGATGAACATACCATCCAGATAATGATCCCAGTGACCGGAGATGCGGTACAGGTCGCGCTTGGCCATCAGAGGCGTCTTGGTGCGGACATAACCCCACTTCTCCTCCGTGTCCTCCACCCAGCGTTGCAGCTCCTGAATGGCACGGGTGCCCTTGGGCAGCAGCACAGGCAGACCCTGACCCACATAGTCCACCGTGGTGAAGTACTCCAGCTCACGACCCAGCTTGTTATGGTCGCGCTTGAGAGCCTCAGCCTGCTGGGCAAGGTATGCGTCCAGCTCATCCTTCTTGGGGAAAGCCACAGCATAGATACGCTGGAGCATCTTGCGGTTGGAGTCGCCGCGCCAGTAAGCACCGGTAGCGGAGGTCAGCTTGATGGCGTTGCCCTTAATGCGGCCGGTGGAATCCAGATGGGGGCCGGCACACAGGTCAACGAACTCACCCTGCTTATAGAAGCTGATAACAGCATCCTCGGGAAGGTCGTTGATCAGCTCTACCTTGTAGGGCTCTTCCTTCTCCTCCATAAACTGGATGGCCTCGGCGCGGGGCAGCTCGAAGCGCTCCAGTTTCAGCTTCTCCTTGCAGATCTTGCGCATCTCAGCCTCCATGGCCTCCAGATGCTCGGCGGTAAAGGAGAAGGGCGCATCGAAGTCATAGTAAAAACCGTTCTCGATGCTGGGACCGATGGCCAGCTTCACCTCGGGGTACAGGCGCTTGACAGCCTGTGCCAGCACATGGGAGCAGGTGTGCCAGTAGGTCTGGCGGTATTCCTTGTTTTCAAAAGTGTAGATGTTCTCTTCGCTCATGGGATATTCCTCCTTCAAGATTCGGGGTGTAAGAGGATAAAAAATCCCCACCCCTGACATGGTTCTCAGGGGTGGGGTAATACATTACTCCACGGTTCCACCCTGCTTACAGCACTTGTGTGCTGTCGCTCGTGTGCCTTTTAACGGAGGCAAATCGTTCCGGTCATCCCGGACGGCTCAGGAGTGGTACAGACCGCCCAACCACCATGCATCGCTTCCAGCCAGGGCGACGCTCTCTTGTTCGGTGTGGTTACGGCTTCTTCTCCGTCATCGCTGTTTTTACATCAACGGATAGTATAAACCCTTTTTTATTCCTTGTCAACGGGGAAATGCAGCACCTCTTCCGCCGTATCGGCAATTTGCGTCGCCCCGAGAGAGACCAGCAGCTCACGACTGCGGAATCCCCAGCTGACAGCGATCAAAGGCATATCGGCGTTCTTCGCCGTGGCCACATCCACCTCGCTGTCACCGATGTATACCGCCCCTTCCCTCTTCGCCTCCAGCTCTGCAAGGGCGGCAACGATCATATCGGGAGCAGGCTTGCGGGGGATACCGCTGCGCTCACCAAAGGCGGGAATGCCGGGAAAAAACCTCTCTGCCAGCTCACAGACAGCCCCATGGGGCTTATTGGACACGATAGCCACCTTGCAGCCTTCGCCTTTTAGTTTCTCCAACACCGTCATGATCTCTTCATAGGGTGCAGTCTTGATACAGGAGTGGGCCTCGTAATAGGTTCTGAAGTCCTCCAGCATCGTCTGAAATTGCGGAGCCGCCTCCCCCTCCGGGAGACAACCGGCTACCAGTTCACGGGCTCCGTTGCCGGTGGCCGCCACCACAGCTTCACGGCTGCAGGTGGGATAGCCGTATTTCACAAGGATGTGGTTTACCGCATCGGTCAAATCCTGAGCCGTGTCCAGCAGTGTGCCGTCCAAATCAAATAGGTAAGTGGTATACATGTTGCATTTCTCCTTTTTTCTCGCTGCCCTACAGTATACGCCTCCCGCCCTCATTCGTAAAGAGAAAAAAAAGATGTCCGACGGAGGTCGGACATCTTTTCATGTCTTGTGTGTTCCTCAGGCGTTCTTCTTGCCACGGAAGAAGGCACCGATGATCATAACCACCACGAAGACGATGAGGTAGAACACGACATTCATCTTGTGGGAGTAGATAGCGGCGAAGACCATGAACAGGGAGCAGATGGTAGCCAGAGTGGGCATCACGCTGCGCTTGAAGCCAGACAGGGTCTTCTGCTTCATCAGGGCGAAGTAGATGGGGATGTACATAGCGTACAGGGTGATGATGGGCAGCTCGGAAGAGTCGAAGCAGAAGGGGCCGAACCAGTTGCCCATCAGGCAGCCGCCGTAGAAGTACACCAGCCACAGGATGGAGATGAACAGGCCGAACACGGCGGAGTTGGTAGGCATGCCGGTGTTGGGGTCAACATTCTTGAACATAGCCAGCTTGGAGCTGCTGCTCTCCTCAGCCAGATCGTACAGACCGCGGGTAACAGCCATGGTCAGGCCGTTCAGAGTGCCCCAGCAGGAGATAACGACGAAGGCAAAGATAGCCACGCCACCAAACTTACCAAAGACATTGGTGAAGGCGATCTTGGCACCGGCCTCACCGCCAGCCATCATGGTAGCGCTGTCAACAGCACCGGCCAGACCGATGTAGTAGACGACATAGACGATGGCAACGATGATGGTACCGATCAGCAGAGCCTTGGGCAGGTTGCGCTTGGCATCCTTCAGCTCCTTGCCGATGGAGGTGGCGCAGATCCAGCCCTCGAAAGCGAAGGCCAGAGCCACGATGGCACCAAACAGACCCTCGGAGAAGGGCAGCTCGTTGACCACGGTGGTGAAGTTCTGGACGGTCATGCCGTTGCTCAGACCCACGATGGTGCCGACGATAGCCATCAGGAACAGGGGGATCAGCTTGATGATGGTGGTGGAGATCTGGAACTTACCGGCCAGCTTGGGGGCCAGAGCGTTCATGGCGTAGGTGACGATCAGGAAGGCACCGGCCAGCACCATGGTGCGGCCGCCAACCACTGCGTCTTCCCAGCCCAGCAGCACGCCGAAGTAACGGGCGGGCAGCCAGCTCAGAACGGACACCAGGGAGGGATAATAGATGATAGCCATGAACCAGCCGATATAATAGCTGTAGGTCTTGCCGCAGGCTGCCTTGGAGAAGCCCACCAGACCGTCCACGCCGTCGTAATGGCCGGACACGATGCCGAAGGTGTAGGCAGAGATGATCATGACCACACCCATGATGATGAATGCAAGGATACCTGCGATCATGTTGCCGCCGGTACGGTTCAGGACGGACTCAGCCTTAAAGAAGATGCCGGAGCCGATGACGGTACCGATGACCATAGCGATCGCTACGGGCAAACCGTATCTTTTTTCCATAGTTGTTAATCCTTTCTCACTTTCCTATTGTTGATTGTTTGCTTTTTCACAATCTAACACAGATAGTATACTACTCCTAAAATTTCCTTGCAAGCAAATTTTTGTGGTAATTTGCGAGAAAAAACACCCCTCGTTTCGTCTATTTCGACAGATACGCACATTTTGTCAAACTCCCGCACTTTTCTTCTAAAGAAACTTTTCTCCGCTTTTTTTGGAAAACCCGCTGCCTCTCTTTTCCCTTTTCTTAAAACACACCCCTAAACGAAACAGAAAAACCGCACCGAACTTGGTGCGGTTTTTTGATTTTAACAGAAATCACACATTAAAACGGAAGTTGGTAATATCGCCGTCCTGCGTAGCGCGTTTCTTGATATCGTTTGAAAAAAACATTAAAGTCCCAGTTTATGTGATATGCTATTCTAAAAAGGTAGTTATCAAGTGCAGAGAGAAAGGAGGATGCAACCACATGGATGACAGAGAAATCATAGCCCTGTTTTACGAGCGCTCAGAACAGGCAATCGGAGAAGTATCCAAAAAATATGGCGACCTGTGTTTCAAAATCGCCATCAACATTTTAAACGATGCCCAAGACGCAGAAGAATGTGTCAACGATGCCTATCTCGGCGCATGGAACAGCATTCCCCCTCAGAACCCCGCGCCCCTCAGATCCTATCTCTGCCGCATCGTCCGCAACCTCGCATTGAAAAAACTCCGCACTAACACTGCGCTGAAAAGAGGCAGTCAGTTGGAGGTCTCGCTGTCCGAGTTGGAAAACTGCATCCCCGACAACTCCTTTGATGAACATCTCTCTGCGAAAGAACTGACAGAGCAACTCAACGCCTTTCTCTCCACTTTGCCCCGTGATGACAGAGTGATGTTCCTCAAGCGCTACTGGTTTGCAGAGCCGTTGTCGGAGATCGCCAAGACCTTTGGCATCACCGAACATAATGCATCGGTGCGGCTCAGCAGAATCCGCAAAAAACTGCATCAATACCTGAAAAGCAAGGAGGTATTTTTATGACGGAATACAGAATAGATGCTCTGTCCTCGGCGATTGGAAATATTGACACGGCGTATTTGGAAGAAGCCCTCGCCTTTGAGGTGAAAGCAACTCGCACGAAAAGATCTGTCCGCTTCCCCAAATTATCTGCCGCCTGCGTGGCCCTTTTCCTCATTTTAGGCGTTTCGGCCACCGCCTTTGCCATCAGCAGGATCCCGTTGTCGTGGCGCGACATTTTTTCTCCCAGTCAGACGGTGATCGGTGATGAGGATGAAGAACCTGTCATCTCCCAACAGCAGGCCGCGGCCACAGAGGAACTGCAGATCAAGGCGGAGAAGGTAATTTCTGACGAGCGAACGCTATATCTTCTCTATTCTGTAAAGGCCAATGATGGCGCTGTTCTTGATCAAAAGGGCCACTTTTCCGACTTTGCGCTATATCTCCCCGGTCAAATGATGTCCGGCGCTTACGCGTCGTACTTTCTGGAGCGAAAGGACGGTGTACCCGAGAACGAACTAGAGGGCGTTGTATACGCCGACTGGCAACCGGACGACAGCGCCAACGGCCTTGTGATGACCTTCTCAAACTGGCAGGAAGAGGCGTGGTTTGATGATGCAAAGGTAGACTTCAACATAGCAGAATTGATGGCAAATCCCGGTGATGCAGAGATTCCTCTCCCCTATGGCGGCATATCCCTCTGCGGTGTCGACTGGGAGGGCGGTGTCCTTCGGTTGACAATGAAAGGGCCACGAGATGTCGGAGAATGGTCATTGGGGCGACACTGGTATTTTATCGATACCCGCACCGACACGGTCATCTATCCGGAACAGCGTGCCGACTATTATCAGCCGGATGAGATTGATTCCGGCATATGCTATTTCCGAAATTATGTACCCGTTGACAAGAAAACCCTCCCCTACTTGGAAATGCACTGGGGTGGAAAGGAAGTCTCTACCACCGTCCTTGCGGGAGAATGGCTGGTCACACTGGACGAAACACCCATCACCGTACAGAGCGAACTGCTGGCAGAGAATGTCCCCCTGTCCTATCATGGCGAGGAGCTTTTGGCCGAAAAAGTCGAGTGTTCCAAGCTATCCATGGCGGTGTATTTCGCCGACTATGTCGATTCTACCACCGGTATTCTCGGCGCGTTGAAGATTTTCGACGCAAAGGGCGATGCCGTTCCCTGCGACTGGGGATTTACCGCTGATCAGACGGACGACAGCTGCATGATTTGGACACGATTCAGTGAGCCTATTGAACCCGAAACCATCTGCAAACTAACATTCAATGGAGACACGATATTCACCCGATAAACATAACAAAAACCGCACCGAACTTGGTGCGGTTTTTTGATTTTAACAGAAATCACACATTAAAACGGAAGTTGGTAATATCGCCGTCCTGCATGACATACTCCTTACCCTCGAGGCGGAACAGCCCCTTCTCCTTGGCGGCTGCCATAGTGCCGCAGGCCTTCAGATCCTCGAAAGCAATGACCTCGGCGCGGATGAAACCGCGCTCAATGTCGGAGTGGATCTTGCCGGCGGCGCGAGGAGCCTTAGTGCCGCGAACGATGGTCCAGGCGTGGACATCATCCTCGCCGGCGGTAAGGAAGGAGATATATCCCAGAAGGTCATAGCTGGTGGTAATGAGGCGGGCAAGACCGGTCTCGGTAAGACCCAAGTCCTCCATAAACATGGCAGCCTCTTCCTCGTCCATCTCGGCGATATCCTCTTCAAACTTGGCAGCCACAGGCAGCACAGCGGCCCCCTGCGCCTCTGCCAGTGCCTTCAGCGCCACGAAGTTGGGATTGCTCTCATAGTTCGCCATGTCCGTCTCACTGAGGTTGGCGGCGTAGATGACGGGCTTGACCGTCAGCAGTCCCCCGTCGATCAAAATGTCCTTATCCTCTTCGGTGAACTGGAAGGTACGGGCAGGCTTACCATCGGAGAGATGGGCAATCAGCTCGGTGCACATCTCCACCTCACGCTTGGCCTTCTTATCGCCGCTCTTGGCGTTCTTCTTGGCCCGCTCCAGTCGGCGCTCCACCAGCTCCATGTCTGCCAGCACCATCTCCAGATCAAAGGTCTCGGCATCCCGGGCAGCATCGGCAGGCTCTAAAAAGATGGTCTCGTCATCGAAGCAGCGCACCACCTGCACCAGTGCATCGGTCTGGCGAATGGCCTGAAAAACCTCGTTGCCCTTGCCGCCCTTTGCCACACCTGCCACATCCACAAAGTCGATGGTGGCGGGGCTGTACTTCTTGGGATGATAGTACTCCGCCAGCCAGTCGAGGCGCGCATCGGGCACCTTGGCAGAGCCCATATTGGGCTTGGCAGCGGCGTTGGTATAGGCGCCGGTCTCGGCCTTGGCACCGGTAAGGGCATTAAACAGGGTACTCTTGCCCACATTGGGCAGACCCACGATACCTAATTTCATAAAGGATATCCTCCTAATCGTTTCTGACAAAATATTGTATCATCTTTATACCGAAAGCGCAAGAGCGGAAACGGTATATTGCAATTTCACCACCATTAGGGTATAGTATTGCCACAAGGAGGTGGTGCTTTGGAGACAAAAAAGCCTTTTGAACTGACCTCGGCGGCACTGCATATTATCGCCATGGCTTTCATGCTGTGCGACCATCTCTGGGCCACCGTAGTCCCCGGCAACGACTGGCTCACCTGTGTGGGGCGTCTGGCCTATCCCCTCTTTGCCTTTATGACGGTAGAGGGTTATTTTCACACAAAGAATTTCAAAAAATATATGCTGCGGCTTCTTTTCTTCGCCGTACTCTCTGAGCTGCCCTTTAACCTGATGGCAGGCGGAAGCCTCTTCTACCCCATCCATCAAAATGTCCTGTGGACTTTCCTCATTGCACTGCTGATGGTTCACTGGAACCATCAGACAAAGGACAAAGCTGTGTGGCAGCGGCTGGCGGTGGCAGCAGCAAGCCTTATCATTGGCGGTTTGGCAGGTCTTCTTACCATGGTGGACTATCACCACGGCGGTGTGCTGATGGTGCTGGTGTTCTACTTCTTCCGTGGAAAGAAGTGGTGGTGCTATGCAGGACAGGTACTGTGCCTGTGGTATATCAATGCCGAGATGCTGGGCGGTTTTGGCTACGAGCTGTTTTTGTTCGGTCAGCGATTCTTCCTGGCCCGTCAGACGCTGGCGCTGCTGGCTCTCCCTTTTATCTGGCTCTATCGCGGCAGGCGCGGCCATCACTCCCGTGTGTTTCAATACTGCTGCTATGCCTTTTACCCCGCCCATTTACTGGTGCTGTGGGCGCTGGGAAGGGTGCTGTAATATGACAAAAATCCCCCGACGGACTTGTCGGGGGATTTTGTTATGCACTTTTTTGCGCTGCGATCAATACGCCACGCCCCAGTAGATATCGGTCTCGCACTCCTTGCCGCAGACCACACACTTGCCCACATTGCGGCGCTGCTGCAGAGGCATGCAGCGGCTAGACACACCGGCCTTCTCCTTCATGGCCAGTTCGCACTCCAGGCTGCCGCACCACTTGGTACGGGCAAAGCCGCCCTTGCCCTCGGCCATGGCCTTAACCTCTTCCCAGGAGGTCATGTCGAAGCAGTTGTCATTCAGGTTCTTCTCTGCCATGGCGTAGAGGTTCTCGTGGATGTCCTTGAGCATCTTCTCCACGGCGCTCTCCAGCTCATCCAGAGGCACGAAGGTCTTCTCACCGGTATCGCGGCGGGCGAAGCAGCACTGACCCTTCTCCATATCCTTGGGGCCGATCTCCACACGCAGAGGCACACCCTTCATCTCGTACTGGGCGAACTTCCAGCCGGGGGACTGATCGGAATCATCCAGCACAGCACGAACACCGGCGGCCACCAGACGATCCTTCAGCTCGCGGGCGGCATCCAGCACGCCCTCCTTATGCTGAGCAATCGGTACGATGACCACCTGCATGGGGGCAATGACGGGGGGCAGCACCAGACCGTGGTTATCGGAATGGGTCATGATGATAGCACCGATGAGACGGGTAGAAGCACCCCAAGAGGTCTGGAAGGGGTACTGCAGGGTGTTGTCGCGGCCGGCGAAGGTCACATCGTAGGCACGGGAGAACTTGTCGCCGAAGAAATGGCTGGTGCCGGACTGGAGGGCCTTGCGGTCCTTCATCATGCACTCAATGGTGTAGGTAGCCTCAGCACCGGCAAACTTCTCCTTATCGGTCTTGCGGCCCTTCACCACAGGCATAGCCAGTGCGTTGCGGCAGACATCGGCGTAGCAGTTCAGCTGCTGCTCGGTCTCGGCCTCGGCCTCTTCCTTGGTCTCATGGATGGTGTGACCCTCCTGCCACCAGAACTCGCGGGAACGGAGGAAGGGGCGGGTAGTCTTTTCCCAGCGGATGACGGAGCACCACTGATTATACAGCATGGGCAGCTCGCGCCAGGAGTGGAGCACATGGGACCAGTGGTCGCAGAACATGGTCTCGGAGGTGGGACGGAAGGCCAGACGCTCCTCCAGCTTCTCGCTGCCGCCGTGGGTAATCCAAGCCACCTCGGGGGCGAATCCCTCCACCAGTTCGCCCTCCTTCTTCAGCAGGCTCTCGGGGATGAGGACGGGCATTGCAACATTCACATGACCCGTCTTTTTAAACTCGTTATCCATGTACTTCTGGATGTTCTCCCAAATGGCATAGCCATAGGGGCGCAGGATCAAAAAGCCCTTCACGCTGGCGTAGTCCACCAGCTCGGCCTTCAGGCAAATATCGGTGTACCATTTCGCGAAGTCCACCTCCATGGGGGTGATCGCTTCCACATTTCTCTGGTCTTTAGCCATAGGAATACCTCTTCTCTCGCGGAAAATCCGCGTTATTCTCAACTTTTTTATTGTACCGATTACCCTACTTTTTGTCAAGGTCTTTGGAGAACAAGAAAAAAAGAAACTGCCCGTAGGCAGTTTCTTTTTTCTTGTGTTGTTTACTCGCCCATGGCGGCGCCGCACTCGGGGCAGAAGCGGCTGTTGCTGGGAGTACCGCAGGCGGGGCAGGCCTTCAGCTCGGGAACGGCCTCAGGTTCCACCACGGGGGCAGCCTCTTCAGAGACGAACTCCACGGTGATCTCATCCTCCACCAGGGATGCCTCCAGCTCGGCGATCTTGGCACGGCCTGCCTCAATGGCAGCCACCACATCCTTCACCGCATCAGGCATCTCGCCGGTATACTCTGCGCAGAACCACTGGCCGATGGCACAATAGTTCTTCTCCATCTCACGCTCCTCAGCCTTGATGGCCATACGGGTCTGAGCGGTCTCCTTTACATCCTTTGCCTTGTCAGCGGCCAGTTCAGCCACATCTTTTGCCTTCTCGGCGGCGACAGCAGCGTACTTTTTTGCCTTATCGGCGATTCCATCAAAAAATGCCATAGAGTTTCTCCTTTCTTCTTATGGGCTTGCGCTTTATGGGTGCATTATATCGTTTCACATATGGTTTTGCAAGGGTCTTGGAACGAAATTTACAGATTGTTTAATGCTCGATCCAATCGGCGGCTCGCTGCACCGCCCGCTTCCACAGCGCATAGTCGGCGTCGCACTCGGCCTGTACCCGCCGGGGGGTAAACATTCCCTCGCTGCGGCGCAGGGCGGCAAGCTCTTCCGTATCTCTCCAGAACCCGCAGCTGAGGCCCGCCAGTGCCGCAGCACCAAAGGCGGTGGTCTCCACCATCGCAGGGCGATCCACAGGGATCTGCAGAAGGTCCGACTGAAGCTGCAGGAGGATATTGCTGACGCTGGCTCCACCGTCGGCGCGAAGGCAGGTGATGTCGCAGCCGGCATCCTGCCGCATGGCCAGCATGAGATCGGTGACCTGATAGGCGATGGACTCCAGCACCGCCCGGGCGATATGTGCCCGACCTGTGCCACGGGTAATTCCCAAAATAGAGCCGCGGGCATACATATCCCAATAGGGAGCGCCGAGGCCCGTAAAGGCAGGCACCACGATGACACCGCCGCTGCTGTCCACACTTTCGGCCAGTGTGTCACACTCGGAAGCCGTGGAAATAAGCTTCAGTTCATCCCGCAGCCACTGAATGGTGCTGCCGCCGTTAAAGACACTTCCCTCCAGCGCGTAAGTCGTCTCTCCGCCGATCTGCCACGCCACGGAGGAAACAAGACCTGCGCGACTGCGAACGGGGATGGAACCTACATTCATAAGGGTAAAGCAGCCGGTGCCATAAGTATTCTTGGCATCACCCACACGGAAGCAGGTCTGACCAAAAAGAGCGGCCTGCTGGTCACCTGCTGCGCCGCAGACGCTGACACCGGCCAGTTTTTCCAAACCGGGGATCCCTTCCTTCACCGCCCCGTAGTGCTGGGAGTTCCCCACCACCTTGGGCAGAATATTCATGGGGATACCCAGAATGCCACAGAGTTCAGCATCCCAGCACAGCTTGTGGATATCGAAGAGCATGGTGCGGCTGGCGTTGGTGCAATCGGTAATGTGCTGTCCCGTCAGTTTCCAGATCAGCCATGTCTCCACCGTGCCGAACAGCAGTCTCCCCTGTTCCGCCTTGCGGCGGGCATTGGGGACATTGTCCAAAATCCAGCGGATCTTGGTTGCGGAGAAATACGCGTCGATCCGCAGACCTGTAGCCGACTGGATACGCTCCCGAAGGCCACGGCGCTTCAACTCCTCGCAAAGCTCCGCTGTGCGGCGGCACTGCCAGACAATGGCATTATAGATGGGCTTGCCCGTCTCCTTATCCCAGAGAATGGTCGTCTCCCGCTGATTGGTGACGCCAATACCGGCAATGGCTCCGGCAGGGATCTCCTGCAGAGCATCGGCAGCAGCGCGGACCTGGGACCCCCAGATCTCCTCAGGGTCATGCTCCACCCAGCCGGATTGGGGGTAGTATTGCGGAAAGTCGTACTGGCCCTTCCCTACGATGGCGCCGGTCTTGTCAAAAACGATGGCGCGGGAGCTGGTAGTGCCCTGATCCAGTGCAAGGATATATTTTTCCATGACAAATCCCTCTTTTCATCCGTTGGATTGTATGCTATGATAGCGGTGTCGACACACGGGAAACTTCTTGTTTTGCCGATTATAACACAGAAAGGGTGAAAATGCTATGACAAATAAATCGGATTTCACCTTCCTCTCCACCGATGGGTCCACTCAGCTCCACGGTATCCTGTGGGAACCTGCGGAAGTCCCTGCAGTGGCGGTACTGCAGATCGCCCACGGTGTGGCGGAGTATGTTGACCGCTACGATGATTTCGCCCGTTTTATGAATGACCACGGCGTGGTGGTGGTGGGACACGATCACCTTGGCCATGGCCTGTCTGTGACGGAAAATGGTACCCCTGTCTACTTTGGCGATGGGGCCACATGGAAAACCGTGACGGACGACCTCTATACGCTTCACACCCGCATGAAGGAGCGCTACCCCCAGCTGCCCCATGTACTGATGGGGCACTCTATGGGTTCTTTTCTGGCCCGCAGCTATCTGGTGCGCTATCCCGGCACGGTGCAGGCTGCCATTTTGATGGGTACCGGATGGCAGGGCGGTCTTACCGTCTCGGCAGGCATCGCCCTTTGCAACATCCTCGCCTCCAAGGGGGCAGACAAGCCTCATCCCCTGATTACCAAGCTGGCCTTCGGATCGTATAACAAGAAGTTCAAGAGTCCCCGCACTCCCTCCGATTGGCTCAGTGCCGACGAGGAGAATGTAGATGCTTACATCGCCGATCCCCTCTGTGGCGGCGAGATGACGGTTGGTCTGTTCCGGGAGATGCTGCGGGGCATTCGTTTTAACCAGCGATTCCGTTCTCTGGACAAAATGGATGGCACTACCCCTGTGCTGCTGATCTCCGGCAACAGCGATCCTGTTGGCAACATGGGCGGCGGTGTAAACCAGACCTATATTGAGTTTAAGCGCAGCGGTGTGGCGGACTGCACCGCAAAACTCTACTCCGGACTGCGCCACGAGATCCTCAATGAGAAGGCGCACCGCAACGAGGTATACGGCGATATTTGGAACTGGATGGAGGCAAGACTATGAGCACATGGGACGAACTGAAACAGGAGTGCTTATCCTGCCAGGCCTGTGAACTGTGCAAAACCCGGACGCAGGTGGTTTTTGGCGTGGGCAACCCCGAGGCAGAGGTGCTGTTTATCGGTGAGGCTCCCGGCAAGAACGAGGACGAGCAGGGGGAACCCTTTGTGGGCCGCGGCGGCAAGCTGCTGGATGATATGCTGGCCATGATCGGACTGCAGCGGGAGAACATCTATATCACCAACTCCGTCAAGTGCCGTCCTCCCGAGAACCGTGACCCTCTCAACACAGAGAAGGATGCCTGCCGTGGGTATCTCCGGCGTCAGGTGAAGCTGATGCGTCCCAAGATCATCGTCTGTCTCGGCCGCATCAGTGCCATGGAGCTCATCCGCGAGGACTTCAAGATCTCCCAGGAGCACGGCCAGTTCTTTGACAAGAACGGTACCCTGATGATGGCGCTGTATCATCCTGCGGCGCTTCTGCGCGATCCCCGCAAGAAACCGGAGACCTTTGAGGATCTCAAGCAGCTGCAGATGAAAATCCAGGAGATCTGCACCCGCACGCCTCTGATTTTTGAGTAAACGAAGAAAGACCGCCTCTCGGCGGTCTTTTCCTATCTACCTATCAAATGCCGGCAGCGACGCTGTCCTCGCAGCAGCGCATGGCCTCCAGCGTCTTATCCAACAGTTTGTCAAGCTCCCAGCCCAGGCGCTCGGCACCGGTTGTAATGACCTCACGGGAGCAGCCGGCGGCAAACTTCTTGTCCTTGAACTTTTTCTTCAGACTGCTCCGTTCCATGTCCTTGCAGCTCTTGCTGGGACGCATACGGGCAGCCGCGCCGATGAGGCCGGTCAGTTCGTCGGCAGCAAAAAGCACCTTCTCCATCTCGTGGGTAGGCTCTACATCGCAGCAGATGCCGTAACCGTGGGAGCAGACGGCGTGGATGAACTCCGCATCGCAGCCCGCCTTCTCCAGCAGTTCAGGAGCTTTGAGGCAGTGTTCATCAGGCCACATACCGTAGTCGATGTCGTGAAGGAGGCCCACCGTGGCCCAGAAATCGGCATCCTCACCGTAGCCCAAATCGTTGGCATACCAACGCATGACTCCCTCTACCGTCAGGGCATGCTGGATGTGGAAGGGCTCTTTGTTGTACTCACGCAGCGCGTTCAGAGCTGCCTCGCGGGAGATGGTCTGTTTCATGGTGGATCTGCCTCCGTTTCCTTTGTATAGTGATGTTATTGTAGCACGGCCTACGCCCCTATGCAAGAGCCTTTTCCAGCAGTGAAAGCACTTGCTGCATATGGCGCATCTCCTCCCGCAGCACGGCACGGCACATAGCCGCCTCCGCTTCCTCTCCCTCAGGCATCACCGATGCCATCGGCTGCGGACGGGGCGGTGCAGACGGCACAGAGGATATCGGCTGCATCATCCCCTCAAACCGCCCCCGCCCTGCTTCGGGATAGGGCGTCTCCTGCGGATTGACCCGCTGCCACACAGCAGCGGCAGCGGAAGAATCGTATTGATCCATGTATCCATCCCTCCTTTCCGCGCCATACTATGCCAAAAGCGAAAAATAAGTTCCTCCCCCGTTGCTTTTTTCCCTATCTTCTGCTATGATAGTGGACTTGGAAGGGAGTATTTCCCTTTTCTTAAAAGTGTTGCAAATATCACACTTTTTATTTCCCGGATGTGGTACACTATCCATGCGGAAATACAGGCACAAAGGAGGCATTCCTATGCTGGAACTGCAAAATATTTCCTATCGCGTTTCCACCCCCGAGGGGGAAGTGGATATTTTGAAGAATATTTCCATCACCATTCCCGATCACCGTCTGGTGGTCTTTACCGGCCCCAACGGCGGCGGTAAAACCACACTGGCGAAGGTCATTATGGGTCTTGTGCAGCCCACCGGTGGCAAGATCCTGTATAACGGCGAGGACATTACCGGTCTTTCCATCACGGAGCGCGCCCGCCGCGGCATCAGCTACGGTTTTCAGCAGCCTCCCCGCTTCAAGGGCATCACGGTCAACGACCTACTGCTCCTTGCTGCCGGTGAGAAGAAGCTGACCAAAGACCGCTGCTGCCAGTACCTGACCAAGGTAGGACTGTGCGCCAATGACTATCTCGACCGCGAGGTGGATGTCTCCCTCTCCGGCGGTGAGGTCAAGCGCATCGAGATCGCTACGATCCTGGCCCGCGGCAGCGAACTGATGATCTTTGACGAGCCCGAGGCCGGCATCGACCTGTGGAGTTTTGCCCGCCTCACCGAGACCTTCGAGCAGATCCACAAAGAGGACGAGGCCACCATGATCATCATCTCCCATCAGGAGCGCATCATCCGCCTCGCCGATGAGATCGTGGTGATCGCAAACGGTGAGATCGCCCACCGCGGTGATTGCGAGCAGATCTTCCCCCTCATTTTGGCCGACACGCTGGGCGGCTGCCCCGTGATCGAGAGAAAGGAGGCTGCAACTGTATGATGAACGAACTGGACAAGAGTTTGCTGGAAAAGATCGCCGATCTCACCGGTACTACCGCTGATGCGCTGAACATCCGTAAGGACAGCGGCTGCGCCGCCCGCCAATCCACTGAGCATATTGAAATCTCCTCCAAGACCGACGGTAAGGAGGGAATCGACATCCGCATCAAGGACGGCACGAAGGGCGAAAAGTGTTACATCCCCGTGATTATCAGTAAGTCGGGCCTCAGCGAGATGGTCTACAATGACTTCTACATCGGCGACGACTGTGATGTGGAGATCGTGGCCGGCTGCGGCATCCACAACTCCGGCTGCAATGAGAGCCGTCATGACGGTGTCCACACCTTTTATGTAGGGAAGAACTCCCGCGTCCGCTATGCTGAGAAGCACTACGGCGAAAACGATCCCGGACAGACGGGACAGAATGTAATGAACCCCAAGACTGAGGTCTATCTCGGCGAAAACTCTGTGATGCAGATGGACACGGTGCAGATCCGCGGCATCGACTCCACCCGCCGGGAGACGGCATTCCACTGCGAGGCCGGCAGCGAAATCGTTGTCACCGAGCGTCTGCTGACCCATGGCAAGCAGGTGGCGGAGAGCGACATGGTCATCAACCTGAATGGTGCCGATGCCAAGGGCCGCGTCATCTCCCGCTCCGTTGCACAGGATGAATCGCAGCAGGTGTTCTATCCCCGTATGGTAGGTAACGCCGCCTGTTTCGGCCATGTGCAGTGCGACTCCATCATCATGGGGGATGCCAAGATCCAGTCCATCCCCGCCATCATTGCCAACTGCCCTGAGGCACAGCTGATCCACGAGGCCGCCATCGGCAAGATCGCCGGCGATCAGCTGCTGAAGCTGGAGACGCTGGGTCTGACGGAAGAGGAAGCCGAGAACACCATTCTGGAGGGCTTCCTGGCATAAACAGTATACAAAAAGACCGCCCTGTGGCGGTCTTTTCTCTTATACAGTAAAAAAGAAAGCCCTTCCGGGCTTTCTTTTTTACTTGCGGTAAGGCACATGCCAGATAGTGTTGGCGTAGTCCGCAATGGAGCGGTCTGCGGAGAAGATGCCGCTGCGGGCAATGTTCAGCAGGCTCATACGGTTCCACTTCTCACGGTCGCCGTAGGTCTCCACCATACGCTGCTCGGCTGCAGCATAGGAGGGCAGGTCTGCCAGCAGCATATACTCATCGCGCATCACCAGGCTGCGCCACAAATCCTCAAAGTTCTCCCCGCCGATGCCGTGCTTGAGCATATCCACGGTGTTGCGGAGCATGGGATCGCGGTTGTAGAACATCTGGGGATCATAGTTGGGACGGAGATTGGCCACCTCGTCGGCATGAAGGCCAAAGAGGAACATATTCTCGTCGCCCAGCACCTCGTGCATCTCCACATTGGCGCCGTCCAGTGTGCCCACTGTCAGGGCACCGTTCATCATGAACTTCATGTTGCCCGTACCGCTGGCCTCCTTGCCGGCGGTGGAGATCTGCTGGCTCACCTCGCTGGCGGGCATCAGCATCTCGGCCATAGACACGCGGTAGTTCTCCAGGAACACCACCTGCAGACGGTCCTTGCAGACGGGATCGTTATTGATCTGGGTGGCAAGGGCGTTGATCATGCGGATGATCCGCTTGGCAACGGCGTAGCCGGGAGCGGCCTTGGCACCGAAGAGGAAGGTGTGGGGGCGGAAGTCCATGTTGGGATTGTCACGCAGCTGCTGATACAGATTGATGATGTGCAGCGCGTTGAGAAGCTGACGCTTGTACTCGTGGAGGCGCTTGACCTGCACATCAAAGATGCCGTCGGTGTTCAGCACCACGCCCTGCTGGCGCTTGGCCCAACGGGCAAAGGCCTCCTTGTTGGCCTGCTTGATCTCGCCGATGCGCTTGAGCACAGCGGCATCGTCGGCATACTTCTCCAGACCCTTCATCAAGGAGGCATCGGTGAGGTAGCCCTCACCCACCGTCTCCTTCAGCAGGGTATCCAGCGGTGCGTTGATCTGGCTGAGCCAGCGGCGATGGTCCACGCCGTTGGTCACATTCTTGAACTTCTCAGGCTCCATGGCGCACTGATTGCGGAATACATCGTTGCGGAGAATATCGCTGTGGAGGGCACTGACGCCATTAACAGCCATGCCGCCGGCGATGCAGAGGTTGGCCATGTGCACGCCGCCGTCCCAGATGACGGCCATCTTGGCGATCTTGGCAAGGTCATTGTTGTAATAGGCCTCGATACGCTCCTGATAGCGGCGGGCGATCTCGGTGAGAATCTGCCACACGCGGGGCAGGAGATCCTCCATCAGCTGCTGGGGCCAGCACTCCAGTGCCTCAGCCAGCACCGTGTGGTTGGTATAGGCCACAGAGTTGGTGGTGATGTGCCATGCCTCGTCCCAGCTGAGACCGGCATCGTCGATGAGGATACGCATCAGTTCGGGCACCACCAGCGCAGGATGGGTGTCGTTGATCTGAATGACATTCTTCTCGTGGAAGTTCTTCAGAGTACCGTAGGTCTGGATATGACGGCGGGTGATGGACTGTACCGTAGCAGAGACGAAGAAGTACTGCTGCTTCAGGCGCAGGGACTTGCCCTCATAGTGATTGTCCTCGGGATAGAGCACCTTGGAGATAACATCGGCCATGGCACGCTCTTCACCGGAGCGGAGATACTGGCCCTGAGAGAAGAGGGTCATGTCGATGGGCTTGGGAGACTTGGCATCCCACAGGCGCAGGGTGTTGACATGCTCGGTGCCGTAACCGGCCACTTCCATATCACAGGGAACCGCCAGCACACGGGTATAGTCCTCGTGGACCACCATGAGATGGTTATTGTCCCAGCGGGTGCGGATCTTGCCGCCGAAGTGGACTTCCTCCGCCTCCTGAGGCTTGGGCATCAGCCAGGCATCACCCAGAGGCATCCAGTCATCGGGCAGCTCCACCTGCTGGCCCTCCACGATCTTCTGACGGAACAGGCCCAGCTCGTAGCAGATGGAATAGCCGGTGGCGGGGATCTCCAGCGTAGTCATGCTGTCCAGATAGCAGGCAGCCAAACGGCCCAGGCCGCCATTGCCGAGGCCGGCGTCGGGCTCGGTATCGAAGATCCGGCCGGCATCGAAGCCCAGCTCCTCAATCGCGGAGCGCAGCTGAGGCAGCAGGTCCAGGTTATAGGCATTCTTCATCAGGCTGCGGCCCATGAGGAACTCCAGAGAGAGATAGTGCACCTTGCGCTGTCCCTCGGCCTCTGCCTTCTGGCGGCTGGTAACGCCACGCTCAGCCATAATGTCACGCAGGACCATGGCACAGGCCTTCAGCACTTCGCCGTCGCTGGCCTGCTGCTCCGTGCAGCCGTAGTTCAGCCGCAGTTTCTGAATAATACTGTCTTTGATTTGTTGCGTAGAATAGGTCATAGGGTTTGTATTGCTCCTTGCTTACAGGTTTTGATAAATATTATGATACTCAGCGGCGCTGCGCGTCCAGCTGAAATCGTCTGTCATACCGCGCTGCTGCACAATGCCGAATCCCTTGCGGTCACCGTAGTACAGCTGCACTGCCTGGTGGATAACTCCCAGCATATCCTCCACCTTATAGTCGTTGAAGAGGAAGCCGGTACCATCCTCCTGCCCCACCTGGCAGGATTTGACACTGTCGGCCAGGCCGCCGGTCTTGCGGACAACGGGCACCGTGCCGTAGCGCATGGCGATCATCTGGCTGAGGCCGCAGGGCTCACTCTTGGAGGGCATCAGCAGAATGTCGGCGCCGGAGTAGATGCGGCGGGAAAGAGCCTCGGAATAAGTGACCTGCGCTGCCACACGACCGCCGTAGCGATAGGCCTGGGAACGGAAGAAGTCCTCATAGTACTCATCGCCCTTGCCCAGCACCACCAGTTGCACACCCATGTCCATGATCCGGTCAAAGCCGGCGCAGATCAGATCCACACCCTTGTGTCCCACCAGACGGCTGACGATGGCCAGCAGGGGAACATCGGGATCCTCACGCAGCCCCAGAGAGACCTGGAGATCTGCCTTGCACTTTGCCTTTCCGGACATATCCTCAGCGGTATAGGCCACAGGGACAGCGGGGTCCACAGCGGGATCATAGGCGGTCATGTCGATGCCGTTGAGCACACCGTGGAGCTTATAGGACACGGCGTTGACAATGGACTCAAGGCCGTGTGCAAAGAAGGGATCACGGAGCTGCGCGGCATAGGTGGGGCTGACGGTGGTAACAGCATCGGACACCAGCATGGCGCCCTTCATCAGGTTGATATCGCCGTCCATGGCCAGCGTACCGTCGTTCCACCAGCCCTCGTGGAGACCGAAGAGGTCATAGAGGGTCTCGGCACCGTAGCGGCCCTGATACTCCACATTGTGGATGGTAAACATGGTCTTGATATTGCGTACCGCATCCCAACGGGTAGCCACATCCTTGAGATAGATGGGCACCAGCGCCGTCTGCCAGTCGTTGCAGTGGATTACATCGGGCATACAGTTGAGACTGGGCAGCAGGTTCACCACGGCCTTGGAGAAGAAGGCGAAACGCTCGCCGTCGTCATAGTCGCCGTAGAGGGTGCCGCGGCGGAAATAGTACTCGTTGTCCACAAAGTACCAGGTGACACCGCGATACTCCATGGAGAACAGGCCGCAGTACTGATGACGCCACGCCACATCCACATAGATGTAGTTGCGGTAGGTCATCTTCTCGCGCCACTCCTGAGAGATCTGTCCGTACAGGGGAAGGATGACGGAGACATCGTCGCCGCCCTCAGCCAGCGCAATAGGCAGAGAACCGGCCACATCGGCCAGACCGCCGGTCTTGCAGAAAGGGAATGCCTCAGAGGCTACAAACAATACATTCATTCGGTATCCTCCCTTTTTTACAGCACGGTGTTCTTGGCTACTACCACAGGATAGCTCTCATGGCCCATCATGGAGGTATTCTCAGAGAACACCACATTCTTATCGGCGATAACATTGCGCACCATAGCGCCTGCCTTTACCACCGTGTCCTTAAAGAGGATGGAATTGACCACCGTGGCCCCCTTCTCCACCTTGACACCGCGGAAGAGAATGGAGTTGCGGACGCTGCCCTGTACATCACAGCCATCGGAAATGAGGGAGTTCACGCACTCCACAGAGGGGTCAATATAGGTGGATGCCGCATCGTTCTCCTTGGCGTAGACGGGGCGCTGGGGGCAGAAGAGCTGGTTGCGGATCTCGGGGTGCAGCAGCTCCATAGAGCGGTTGTAGTAGTCCTGCACCGTGTCAATGCGGGCGGCAAAGTTGTCCCAGACATAGCCGCGCATATTCAGCTCGCCGCACTTATCCTGCAGGATGTGGCGACGCCAGCCATAACGGTTGTGGGCCATGGCATCGGACACCAGATCCAGCAGCAGCTCGCGGCTCATAATGAAGATATTCAGGCTCTGATAGCCGGCAGGGGTATTCACATCGTAGACGGTATCCACAATGCGGCCGGTGATGTCCATCGTGAAGTAGGTATCAGCAGGACGGCCGGGCTGAGAAGAGCAGACACAGGTGATATCGGCACCGGAGGCAACATGGCTGTCCAGCACATCCTTCAGGGGAATGTTGGTAACGATATCGCTGTCGCACAGCACCACATAGTCCTGACGGATGTGGCGCAGATAGTCCATAACACAGCCCAGGGCCTCCAGCTTACCGCGGAACTGACCGCTGCTGTCACGGTTCTCCTGATAGACAAAAGCGGGCAGCAGCTTGAGACCGCCGTACTTGCGGCTCAGGTCCCAGTGCTTACCGGTACCCAGATGATCCAGCATGCTCTGGCACTTGCCGTGCATGATGACACCTACATCGGTGATGCCGGCGTTGACCATGTTGGAGAGCATAAAGTCCACCACGCGGTAGTCACCGCCGAAGGGGACGGAGCCATAGATGCGCTGTTCTGTCAGCGTGGCCAGCTCTGTCTTTTTCTCATAGGAGAAAATAATTCCGTGCATTCCTTTCATCGTGCTGCCTCCTCTCCGTGATGCTTATCCAGCATCGTCTTGGGTGCTACCTTCTCACCTTCACTGATGCAGGTGCGGGGACCGAGAACGGCAATGCCCCACTCCTCGGGATTCTCTGCCTCCTCGGGGGCACCGCCCACAACGGCGCCTGCGCCGATGCGGCAGTTCTCGCCCACGATGGCGTAGCTGACTTTGGCACCGGCCTCAATGGTGGCGCCGGGCATAATCACAGAGTAGCTCACCTCGGCGCCGGCGCCCACATAGGTCCCGGTGGAGAGAACGCTGTTCTTCACCTCGCCCAGCAGCGTGCAGCCACGGGCCACGGCGCTGTTGCCGATGTCGGCGTGCTCACCCACATAGGTGGGGGGGCAGACCTCGTTGCGGCCACGGATGGGCCAGCTGTCATCCAGCAGATTGAGACCGGAATCAGGTGTCAGCATATCCATGTTGGCATCCCAGAGGCTGTCCAGCGTGCCGACATCCTTCCAGTAGCCCTCGAAGCGGTACGCCACCATCTTCTCACCGTTATTCAGCATGGTGGGGATGATGTTCTTACCGAAGTCGTTGTCGGAATTCTCGTTGGCCTCATCCGCAATGAGGTAGGCCCGGAGCTTCTGCCAGGAGAAGATATAGATACCCATGGAAGCCAGGTTGCTCTTGGGCTCCTTGGGCTTCTCGGCAAACTCCACAATGTTGTCCTCGCCGTCCACGGACATGATACCGAAACGGCTGGCCTCTTCCCAGGGCACCTCCATCACGGAGATGGTGCAGGCCGCACCGGCAGCCTTATGCAGCTGCAGCATACGGTCGTAGTCCATCTTGTAGATGTGGTCGCCGGAGAGGATGGCCACATAGTCGGGATCGTACAGGTCCACAAAGCCGATGTTCTGATAAATGGCGTTGGCCGTTCCCTTATACCACACAGCACCGGTAGCGCTCTGGTAGGGAGGAAGGATGTGGACACCACCGTGGCGGCGGTCCAGCTCCCAGGGCTGGCCGTTGCCCACATACTGATTCAGCTCGAGGGGGCGATACTGGGTGAGGACACCCACCGTGTCAATGCCGGAGTTTGCGCAATTGGAAAGCGGGAAATCGATAATGCGGAACTTTCCGCCGAAGGGGACGGCGGGCTTGGCCATGTCGCCGGTCAGCACATACAAACGGCTGCCCTGACCACCTGCCAGCAACATTGCAATGCACTCTTTTTTCATGCCTCTTTTCCTCCTGTAGAGCGTTTTGAGAGTCTGTATTTTCCCTGTAAAATGACCGCACCCAGCGGGGGGATGCGCAGCTCGATGGACTGCTCCTCCCCGTGGGAGGGGATGTGCTCGGTGAAAACGGGCTCCGGGTTCACCACGCCGCTGCCGCCCCAGCATTCGTCGTCGGTGTTAAACAGCTCCTCATACTGCCGTTTGGGCGGTACGCCGAAGCGATAGTGCTCATGGGCAACAGGAGAGAAATTTACCGCCAGCAGCAGGGATTTCCCCTTGCGGTCAGTACGGCGGAACACCAGCACATTGTTGGTATTGTCATCCACCACCTGCCATTGGAAGCCCTCCCAGTCACGGTCGTTCTCCCACAGCGCCTTATGCTTGCGGTAGAAGCGGTTCAAAGCGCGGATACACTCGTGTGTCTTGCGGCACTCCTCGTTGTCCAGCAAATACCAGTCCAGACCTTTGCGGAAATTCCACTCGTGCCACTGGCCCAGCTCCGTGCCCATGAAGGTCAGCTTCTTGCCGGGGTGACAGAGCATATAGGCGTAGAAACTGCGGACACCGGCCAATTGCTGCCAGTCGTCACCGGGCATCTTACCCCGGAGAGAGCCTTTCATATGTACCACCTCATCGTGGGACACCGGCAGCACAAAATTCTCAGAGAACGCATACATGATGGAGAATGTCACATCATGGTGATGGTCACGGCGGAAGAAGGGGTCCATCTTCAAATAGTGGCACACATCATTCATCCAGCCCATGTTCCACTTCAGGTTAAAGCCCAGACCGCCCACCTCGGGAGGATGGGTCACCTGCGGCCATGCCGTGGATTCCTCGGCCACCATCAGCACCGCAGGATTAACGGAGAAGGCGGTGCGGTTGAGCTGACGGAGGAACTCGATGGCCTCCAGATTCTCGTGACCGCCGTATTTGTTGGGCCGCCACTCCTGTCGGTCGTAGTCCAGATACAGCATAGATGCCACAGCATCCACACGGAGACCATCGATGTGGTACTCCCGCAGCCAGAAGGCGGCGGAGGACAGCAGGAAGGAACACACATCCTCCTTGCCGTAATCGAAAATGCGGGTACCCCAGCTCTTGTGCTCCCACTTGAGCTGGTCGGTATACTCATACAGACACGAGCCGTCGAACTGAATGAGGCCGTGGGCATCCTTGCAGAAGTGAGCCGGCACCCAGTCCAGGATCACGCCGATGCCGGCGCGGTGAAGCCGATCCACCAGATACATGAAATCGTGAGGCGTACCGTAGCGGGATGTGGGGGCAAAGTAGCCTGTGCACTGATAGCCCCAGCTGTCGTCCAGAGGGTACTCGGTAATGGGCAGGAGCTCTACATAGTTGTAGCCCATGTCCCGCACATATTTGGCCAGACGGTCGCCTATCTGGCGGTAATTGAGCACCTCGCCGTTCTCCGTGGTCTGCCACGAACCCAGGTGCACCTCATAGATATTGACACGCTCCTCGGCGGGACGGCGGGTTTTCTGTCTCTCCTGCCATTTCTGATCTTTCCATCGATAGCCGCCGATATCATAGAGCTTACCATTGGTGGACGGGCGTGTCTCCTGATGGAACCGATAGGGGTCTGCTTTCCACTGTACAGAGCCATCGGACTTGGTCACCACATACTGATACGCATCATACTGCTTGGCGTGGGCCACATGGAGTTCCCATGTGCCGTCCTCAAGGCGGATCATTCCCCACTGTTCCCAGCCACTGAAGTCACCGACCAGTGCCACATGGCGGGCATGGGGGGCCCATACGCGAAAGACCCAGCCCTCTTCGGCAGGATGGGCACCGAAGTATTCGTAAGCGCGATCCCACACGCCGCTATAGAGCAAATTCTCTCCCATAGCTTGTCTCCCTCTCTCAAAGTCAAAAAGGTCACACTACTCCTAATTTTATATCCTGCTCTATTTTACCCTATTTTTGTCCTATCGTCAAGGAAACGAGGTAACAAAAAACAGAGCCTTTGTGGCTCTGTTTTCGTTTTTTTACCGTGTAATGCCTAAAATGTCCATAATAGCTTCTTCTCTGGCGCGCATTCTGGCCTTTTCTTCTCCCTCGTCCAGATGGTCATAGCCCAGCAGATGCAGTACAGAGTGCACCACCAGATAGGCCAGCTCACGGCGTTTGGAGTGGCCGTACTCCCCGGCCTGTGCCTCGACACGCTCCATGGACAGGCACATATCCCCCAGAGGGATGAGGCCTGTGGCGGGATCGGTATCCAGCTCGTCGGGCAGCTCCCCGGGGATAAGATCAAACATAGGGAAGCTCAGCACATCGGTGGGCGCATCCACCTGCCGCATCTCACGATTGATCTCATGGATACCGCTGTCGTTGGTAATCCGCACATTGATCTCACAGGGAAGCTCCAACCCCTCCGCTGCCAGCGCCGTGCGGATGACTTTGCGGATAAATGCCCGCAAGCCCTCGTTGATCCCCGGCACATCGGCGGTAACAGGGATATAATGTCTTTTTGCCATGGTCTCACCCTTACTTTCTCTTTTTCTCCTCGTAGCGGTCGTATGCCTCGATGATGCGCTGCACCATTACATGGCGCACCACATCCTCCTGTGTCAGCTTGCAGATGCCCACGCCCTCCACATCCCGCAGCACCTTCATGGCCTCCTTGAGGCCGCTGGTCTTGTCGGCGGGCAGATCGATCTGGGTAATGTCACCGGTGATAACCACTTTGGATCCAAAGCCCATGCGGGTGAGGAACATCTTCATCTGCTCACGGGAGGTGTTTTGCGCCTCGTCAAGGATGATAAAGCTGTCATCCAGCGTGCGTCCGCGCATATAGGCAAGCGGGGCCACCTCAATGTTGCCACGCTCGAGATATTTCTGATATGTCTCGGCACCCAGCATATCAAAAAGAGCGTCGTACAGCGGCCGGAGATAGGGATCCACCTTGCTCTGCAGATCGCCGGGCAGGAAGCCCAACCGCTCACCGGCCTCCACAGCGGGGCGGGTAAGGATGATGCGGTTGACCTGCTTGTCACGGAAGGCCGCCACGGCTGCTGCCACCGCCAGATAGGTCTTACCCGTACCGGCAGGACCTACACCGATGGTGACGGTGTTGTTCTCCACGCTGTCCATATACTGCTTCTGGCCGATGGTCTTGGGTTTGACAGGGCGCCCTTTGGAGGTAATGCAGATCACATCCTGCGTCAGCTCCGTGATGCGCTCACTCTGTCCCGAGCGGGCAAGGCCGATGACATAGCGCACATGCTGTTCATTGATACTCTCCCCCTTGGCACTGAGGGTGAGCAGGGCACGGACAGCTTTCTCCGCCAGCATCACATTTTCCACATCGCCGCTGAGAACGATCTCTCCGCCGCGGTTGACCACCATCACCCCGAACTCCGCCTCCAAAAGGCGGATATTTTCATCGAAGGAGCCAAAGACATCAATGGCCTCTTCCATACGCTCAATACCGATACGCTGTTCCATAGTTCACTCTTCTTTCCTGTACAGTCATTCCCCGTATGCAACGGGCACTTCCATGCCCAGCTGCTCACGGCACTCCGCCACCAATGTCACCAGGAGGAGTTCTCCCTCCAGGCGGTGGGTAAATCGGGTATCCGTTACGGTCCCCCCCTCTCCCAGCTGTGCCGTCAGCTGCTGCAGCAGCCACAACTTGCCCTCGGAGAGCGCTGCCTCCTCACTGCGGCAGATCTGCTGCCACTCATGCTGTACCGTCTGCTCACGGCACAGGGAAAGCGGCAGTTCTCCGCCAAAAGGCAGCTTTACGGGATAGGTTACGGTTATTTTATCACATCCTGCACCTAAGATGCTACCCCTTGGGAAGAAATTTATCCGTTTGTTTCCCACTAAAAGGGAATATCGCGTCCTCTCCCGCTGTATCTCCCCCTGTACCTGCACGGTCAACGGCACACGGGCAGTAAAGGTATACCATGTTCTGCCCCATATCTCTCCCGTGGCATGCAGGAACCTCACGCCGCCGAAACGCCCGTCACTGACACCGGAAAGGAGCAGCTGCCCCCTTGTCACCGTATCCCCCACCGCAACACAGCTTTTCCCGTTCAAAGCCCGCACCTCTGTGATAAGGCCACTTTTTTCTGCCACCACATTGGCAGCTACATAGGGGTCATAGCGCCGGGGCGGACGCTGCCGCTCCACCACCTGCACATGGGCGGTACAGCCCCGCACATTCACCGTCAGCCACGACAGATCATGGAGCTCCAGCAGTACGCGGTTGCGCAAAGCTTCCTGATCAACGGAAAGGGCGCGGGTGCCGAAGGCGACACCGTGGCGTTCCAGTGCCCGCAAGATCTCCTGATCGGATACCGTCTCATTGCCGCTGACAGAGAAGAATAAGATCACGCTGGACCCCACCCACAGCCACAAAAGCGCCAGCACCACCGCAGTCAGGAGTACATACCGCCGCCGCACGCGGCGCAGCATCACAGGGGCGCCGCGGTGCTCCAGTTCCTCCCACTCCACCGCCCCCTCTTCCGTCACAGCGCGGAGCGTACGCAGCCCATCGGCAGTGGTGTGGAAGCAAAAGGTGTAGGCATCTTCCCACGACAGACCCCAAAAAGGGACCTCGTGGGCTGAGCACAGGTTCAGCACCCGCTCGGGCGCAGCGCTGCGGCAGCGGGCCGTCACTTCACCCCGCAGGTAGTTTACTGTTTTCCGATACATCTTCCCTATTCCACCAGTTCTACTTTCCCGATGTGACCCGTGATACGCAGTTCCTCGTCTGTCATGGCCTGTAATTGCAGCTCACGCCCCGTAAGCCGCACGATCACCGAACCGCCGTTGATGTCCACCGCCTCCGTGGAATAGCCCAGCACACCCCGATGACGGTCCATATAAAACGAATGGGTCCCCACCAGTTCCATCCGCGGCAGGTTCGGCGCCAGCACCGTAGGCAAGTCCAGCTTGTCTGTAACCTCCACCGCCCGGTGCAGCAGTCTCCGTCCGCGCTCTTCCATATCGCTCCCTCCTTTTCTTCCTAAACCTATGCAGACATAGGGCAAAACTTGCCTCTGTACATCATACAGTAGGACGAGGTGATGACCATGGCAAAACACTGGCGTAATCTTTTTCTCTTTCTTCCCACGGCGGCAGTGATGGCACTGCTGCTCCTCCGCTCCGACATCGCCGCAGAGGCAGTACGAGCAGGGCTGCGGCTGTGTGCCTCCTCCCTGCTGCCATCTCTGTTTCCCTTCTTTGTAGCGGTGAGCTTTGCCGTGGAGGCCGGTTTGTTCCATACGCTGCGCAGCTGGGGAATCCCCACAGCGGCAGCCATCTTCACTCTTGGGGCACTGGGAGGCTATCCCCTGGGCGGCAAAACAGTGGCAGAGGCATATCGTGTCGGTCTGCTGACAAAGGAGGAGGCGGAGCGACTTCTGTGCTGCTGCAACAATGCAGGCCCCGCTTTTATCCTCACGGTGGTGGGGAGGCATGTATTCCGGAACCCTGTCGCAGGATTCTCCCTGTGGGGCATCCATCTCTCCGTGGCACTGCTGCTCTTTCTCCTCTCCCGAAGTAAAATACCCTCCACGCTTCCGCCAACCCCACCCCGATTTTCCTTCGTCAGTGCCTTCCTCTCAGCAGTAACGGAGGCGGCGGAAGCCATGGTACGCCTGTGTGCTTTCGTGGTGTTCTTCTCTGTGGTGATGGCACTTCTGTCCACTGCCTCAGGGGGCGTTCCACCCCTGCTGGCGGGATTCGTGGAGTTGACGGTCGGCGTGACGAATCTCACATTCCATCGCCGCGGTTTTACGGCAGCCGCCGCACTTCTCGGCTGGGGTGGTGTGGCGGTACACTGTCAGACCGCAGCGGTTCTGTCCCACACCGATCTGTCCCTGCGTTCCTATCTCGGGGCAAAAGTCCTCCACGGCCTCCTCTCGGCAGCCGCCGCATGGTGCGTGTTTCCCCTGCTGTAGAAAAAACCGACCCTCTGTGTGAAAGGGTCGGTTTTTCTCACTTTTCATGGAGCTGTTTCCACAATGCCTGCGCCACTGCCCCAGGCAGCACGGCAGACAGTTCCTCCTCCGTGGCAGAGGCAATGGCACGGACGGTGCCGAAGTGCTTCATCAGTGCTTTCTTACGGGCAGGACCAAGGCCCGCCACACCGTCAAGGCGACTGCGGAAGGTGCGTTTTTTTCTCTTCTGCTGCTGGAAGGAAAGGGCAAAACGGTGGGTCTCCTCCTGTATCCGTCCGATAAGGGCAAAGATATGGGGGGACTGGGATATCCCCAACTCCTCCCCTGCGGCGTTTACCAGCCCACGGGTGCGATGCTTATCATCTTTCACCATGCCCAGAGTGGGCACAAAAACTCCCAACTCCTGTTGGGCCGCCAAAGCGGCGTGTACCTGCCCCACACCACCGTCAATGAGCAATACATCCGGCAAGGGAGGAAAGGTCTCATCCTCCCCGTGGCTCAACCGCCGCAGCAGCACCTCGTACATCGCACCGTAGTCGTCTCCCCCCGACACTGTCTCCACAGAGAACTTGCGATAATCCCGTTTCATCGGCTTTCCCTCTGCAAAGACCACCATGGAGGCCACCGTGTCCTCACCGCCGAGGTGGGAGATATCGTAACTCTCCATGCGGCGGGGCAGTTCCGGGAGGGAGGCCAGTTTCTGCAAATCTGCCAGCGTGCGGCTCACCCGTTCTGATTCGGTGGTAATGCGTTCCACTTCCTCGCGGGCATTCTGCCGTGCCATGTCCACCAAATGAGAGCGCTCGCCTCGCTGCGGTACATGGAGACGCACTTTCCGCCCCACACGCTCCGACAGCGCCTGCTCCATCACATCGGAATCCTCAAAGTCGCAGGGCAGCAAGATCTCACGGGGCAGGGCATCGCGGCGGAGATAGTACTGGCTCAGTACCGCCGCAAGGATATCCTGCTCCTCGCTGTCGGCAGCAGTGGAGAACACCTCCACCTCGCGGCCCAGAAGGTCTCCGTCCTCAATATGGAGCACCGCCGCGCCGCACTTGACCGCGCCGCTGTACACACCCCATACATCGGTGTCGGCGCAGACTCCTGCAATGACCTGCTGCTGCTTGCTCAGCACCGTGAGGGCACGAATGCGGTCACGGAGGGCAGCAGCTTTCTCAAAAGCCATCTCCTCCGCCGCCTGCTCCATCTCCCGCTGCAGCGAGGCCGTCACCTGCCGAAGCTTTCCGGAGAACAGATCGGCGGCCTGTTCCATACGGCGGCGGTACTCCCTTCCATCAGGGCCATCGGTGCGGCAAAACCCGTCACACTTGCCGATATGGAAATTGAGGCAGGGCCGCTCCTTGCCGATATCCCGGGGAAAGCGTCGGGAACAGGTAGGCAGCTTCAGGGCCGCCGACACCGCCTGCAGCGCCTGCCGCGTCTCATGGCGACCACCGAAGGGGCCAAAATACTGTGCTCCATCCTCGGCCGCCTTGCTGACAAAGGTAAACCGGGGATATTCCTCCCCTCTGTCCATGCGGACAAAGGGATACCCCTTGTCGTCTTTCAAAAGGATGTTGAACCGCGGCTGATGCCGCTTGATGAGGGAGTTTTCCAGAATGAGGGCCTCAAACTCCGAGCGCACCACGATGGTGTCGAACTTCTCCACCTGGGAAACCATCATCCGCGTCTTTTCATTGTGCCGTGCCGAGGACTGAAAATACTGGCTGACGCGGTTTTTCAACTTCTTGGCCTTGCCTACATAGATGACGAGACCCGTCTTGTCCATCATGAGATAGACGCCGGGCAGCAGCGGCAGACTCTCCGCCGCCTGCAGCAGTTCTTCTCTTTTCATGGTCCCGTCACCTCCTCAAATTGTCTTTTTATGCAGTATACCACGCCGCCGCCACAGGGTGCAAGGTTGCTTTTTGCCGATACGGGGGATATAATAGAGAAAATTCTGCCTCACAGACAAGGAGGATACCGCCATGATCCAGGATATCGCCCCCCATCGCTTTGACCGCCGCTATGACACCCGTCCCGCCGCCGGAGATGACATTGCCCTTTGCTACCGGAAAGGCACTGTTCTGTTAAAGGTAGTGGGTGAGGAATACGCCCTCCCCTGCTTTGATGAGGTCATTCCTGTCAACGATGCCCGCCATCTCTTCGAATTGGACGGGAACGACTGCTTCATGGTGATGAATCCTCCCGCCGAAGCCCCTGAGGGCTTCCGCTATGTGCCCTATATGGAACTGCGTACTGTCCGCCCACAGGAGGTGGCCTTTGCCGCTATTACAGGGGCACAGCTCCACCGCTGGTATGGCTCACGGAAATACTGCGGACGCTGCGGGCAGAAGCTGCAGCCCAGCGATATCGAGCGAGCCATGGTCTGCCCCGACTGCGGGATCATTGAATACCCCAAGATCTGCCCCGCCGTCATCGTGGCTGTTACTCACGGCGACAAACTGCTGGTGACCCGTTACGCCGACCGTCCCTTCCGGGGCTGGGCGCTGATCGCGGGATTTGTGGAGATCGGCGAGACGCTGGAGGACACGGTGCGCCGCGAGGTGATGGAGGAGGTGGGGCTGAAGGTGAAGAACCTGCGCTACTACAAAAATCAGCCCTGGTCTTTTACCGACACGCTGCTGTGCGGTTTCTACTGCGAGCTGGAGGGTGATGAAACCGTCACGCTGGACACAGCAGAGCTGAAAGAGGCTCACTGGCTCAGCCGCGCTGAGATTCCGCCGCGGCAGAACGAGGCCAGCCTCACCGCCGAGATGATGGAGATGTTCCGTCTGGGACTGGCATAACAACAGATAAAGCGTCTGCCTGCAGGCAGACGCTTTTCGTTTATTCCGGTTTTTCGCTGTCCTCCACATCGCGGGCACGGGGCAGATCCCAGCGGAAATGCGCCGCACACAAGCGCAGCACAAACACCACCACAAAACCTGCGATGTAGCCCAGCCCCATATCGGCATAGCGGCCGCAGAGACAGCAGACAACGGCGCCCGCCGCGGCAGCCAGTGCGTAGATATGCTTAACAAAAATATAGGGGACATCTCCTGCCAGCACATCGCGGAGCACGCCACCGCCCACACCCGTCAGCACACCGAGGAACACGCACAGCAGGATGTTGTCGCCGTGGCCCGCCGCCACCGTAACGCCTACACCCACTACGGTGAAGATCCCGAGACCCACCGAATCGCTGAGGAGCAGCAGAAGGTCAAAAATACGATGGTTGGTAAACAGGGCGCGGCGCACCGCCGGCACAAACATCACCAGCGCCGTGGCAAGGCCCACATAGAGATACACCGCGTTGGTAAACACCGCAGGAGGCAGGGCCCCCAGCAGCACATCACGGGTAATGCCGCCGCCGATGGCCGTCACAAGTCCCAGCACGCAGACACCGAGGATGTCCATATTTTTCCGGATGGCGGTGGTGGCACCGCTGATGGCAAAGGCCACTGTACCGAACAATTCCAAAATAAAGGTCAGGTCGCCCATGGTCGCCATCTCTCCTTCTTCTTTCGTAAACCACTTCACAGTATAGGCCACGGAGAAAAAAAGTCAACTGCTGAGGGAAAAATTATCGTAGACATTCCCACAAATCGGGGCTATACTGTATTGTGGTGTGGTATGCACACTGTAAAACTGCTCAAATGAAAGAAAGTTGAGGATCACCTATGAACGCCATTAACAAAACCGCCATGATCACCGTCTGTGGCCGCCCCAATGTGGGTAAGTCCAGCCTCACCAACGCCCTGGTAGGAGAGAAGATCGCCATTGTGTCCAAAAAGCCGCAGACCACCCGCAACCGCATTTACGGTGTGGTCAACCGCGACAATACCCAGTTCGTATTGCTGGATACACCCGGCCTCCACAAGCCCAAGTCCCGCTTGGGTGACTACATGGTGAAAGTGGTGCGGGAGAGCCTGTCCTCCGTGGAGGCTGCTGTGCTGCTGGTGGAGCCCATCGCCCATGTGGGCGAGCCTGAGCGCATTTTGCTCCAGCGCATTAAGGAAGAACAACTCCCCGCTGTTTTGTGTATCAATAAAGTGGACACCGTAACAGATAAGTCCGCCCTGTTGGAAGTCATCGCTGCCTACAGCGCCGAGTTCGATGGGTTCGATGCCATTATCCCTATCTCTGCCCGTACCGGAGACGGTCTCGAGGAGCTCCTCAAGCATCTGCAGCAGTATGCGCAGGAGGGTCCTCAGCTCTTCCCCGACGGCATGACTACCGACCAGCCCGACGCACAGGTGTGTGCCGAGATGGTGCGGGAGAAAATGCTCCACTGCCTCGATAAAGAGATCCCCCACGGCACCGCCGTGGAAGTGACCCGCTTCACCGAGCGCATTGACAGCGGCATCATTGATCTGGATGTGACCATCTACTGTGAAAAGAAAAGCCACAAGGGCATTATCATCGGCAAGAACGGCGAGATGATCAAGCACATTTCCACTCTTGCCCGCCGCGATATTGAGAAATTCATGGGCACCAAGGTCTATATGGAGACCTGGGTAAAGGTGAAAGAAAACTGGCGGGACAATGCCCATTTCATCCGCGCACAGGGTTACGAGGACTAAGGGATGAACAGCGGCAAGTTCGTCACCAACGGTCTTGTGCTGCGGCAGACCGCCACAAAAGAGAGCGATTACATCCTGACAGTATTGACCGCCGAGGGGATCATGAGCGTCATTGCCAAGGGGGCACGCAGCCGCCGCAGCCGCTACAGTGCCGCCTGCCAGTTCCTCGCCTACAGTGAGATGACCGTCACCGGCAAAGGGGATTGGTACTACCTCAACGAGGCCGCCACAAGGGAACTCTTCGATGGTGTACGCTGCGACTTTGAAAAGTTGGCGCTGGCCTCCTATTTTGCCGAGCTTACCGAGGTGGTGTGCCGCGAGCAGTGGGAGGCATCGGAGATGCTCTCCCTCCTTCTCAACGCCCTCTTTGCCCTCGGTTCCCTACAAAAGCCGCAGAGGCTTATCAAGGCTGCCTTCACATGGAGACTCCTTGCCAACGCGGGGTTCGCCCCACTGGTGGAGGGCTGCGCTCTCTGTGGTTGCCAACAGCCCGAAAGCCCTCTGCTGGATGTGCAGGAGGGGATCATCCGCTGCAGTACCTGTCCTCCCACATCGGGGCTGAACCTGCCTCTGAGTGAGAGTGGCTTTGCCGCATTGCGCCATATCCTCCTCTGCCCACCCAAGCGACTCTATAGCTTTACCATTCCTGTACCTGCGCTGCGTCTGCTGGACAACGCCGCCGAAGTATTCTGTGCAGCACAGCTGGAGCGCACTTTCCGTACACTGGACTACTACAAGGGCATTTTGCCCCCTGAGGAAATCATATCATGAGCGAATTGTTTGAAAAATCTATCCGCACCTTAGAGCTGCCCACAGTACTGGAGCAGCTTGCCGCCTGCGCCGTCTCCGCGGCAGCACGGGACAAGTGCCGCCGCGCCTTCCCCGCCACCGACCGTGACGATGTGGTCCGTTTGCTGAACGAGACCAACGCCGCCAAGGAGCGGATGCAGCTTCATGGGGCACCCAACTTTGCCGGTGTCAAGGATGTGTCCGCCGCTTTGCAGCGAGCGGATCAGGGCGGCATGCTGAACACCCGCGAGCTGCTGGATATTGCAGGTGTCCTGAGCGCCGCCCGCCGCGTCCGCGACTATGATGCCGAGCGAAAAGGGGAGGCTACCTGTATTGACCGTCTTTTCTCTGCCATCCACACCAACCGCTATCTGGAGGATAAGATCCGCAGTGCCATCCTCGATGAGGAGAGCATCGCCGACAGCGCCAGTGCCGAGCTGGGAGACATCCGCCGCAAGATGCGCATCGCTGCCACCAAGGGTCGCGCCATCCTGCAAAAGATCATCTCCTCTCCCTCCTATGCCAAGGTGCTGCAGGAGGCCCTTATCACCCAGCGGGACGGGCGTTTCGTTGTGCCGGTAAAGGCCGAGCATAAGGGTGCGCTTCCGGGTCTCGTTCACGACATCTCCTCCTCCGGCGCCACTCTCTTCATCGAACCCATGGGGGTAGTGCAGGCCAACAATGAATTAAAAGAGCTGGAGGCCCGGGAGGAAAAGGAAATCGAGCGTATTTTGATGATGCTTTCGGCGGAGGCTGCCTCCTCCCGGGAGGCTATCGTCTACGACTATGATCTTCTCGTCCACTTGGATGTGATCTTCGCCCGTGCGCAGCTGAGCTATAAAATGGACGGCAGCTGTCCCGAGGTAGTTCGCCGTGGCGCTATCTCCCTGAAAAAGGCACGCCACCCGCTCCTTGACCGCGCCAAAGCCGTGCCCATCACAGTGGAGCTGGGCAGCGAGTACGACACGCTGGTCATCACCGGCCCCAACACCGGCGGCAAGACGGTAACACTGAAAACGCTGGGCCTTCTCTGCCTTATGGCGCAGTGCGGCCTCCATATCCCCGCTGACAGCGGTTCACAGGTGCGTGTCTTTGACCGCATCCTCGCCGATGTGGGAGATGAGCAGAGTATCGAGCAGAGTCTGTCCACTTTCTCGGCCCATATGTCCAATATTGTGGAGATCATGGATAAAACCGATGATCACACCCTTATTCTTTTCGATGAGCTGGGTGCCGGTACAGACCCCATCGAGGGTGCAGCACTGGCCATTGCCATCATCCAGCACGCCCGCGAAAAAGGCGCTCTCATCGCCGCCACCACCCACTATGCCGAGCTGAAAACCTTTGCCATGACTACCGCAGGGGTGGAGAATGCCTCTTGTGAGTTCGATGTACAGACTCTGCGGCCCACCTACCGCCTGTTGGTAGGTATTCCCGGTAAATCCAATGCCTTTGCCATCTCCCGCCGCCTCGGTTTGAGCGAGGAGGTCATCGAAACGGCACGGCAGCAGATGGACAGTGAGTCGGTCCGGTTTGAAGATGTGCTGACCCAGCTGGAGGAAAAGCGCCAGCGTCTGGAAAAAGCACAGAATGAGGCCAATCGCCTGTGGCAGCAGCGGGAAGAAGATGCCCGCAAAGCACGCACCTACCGCGAGCAGATGGAGCGTGCCAAGGAAAACGCCCGCTCCAAGGGTGAGGCCGAGGCACGGCGCATTGTGGCACAGGCACAGATGCAGACCGAGCGTATTTTCTCCGAACTGGACGAGCTGCGCAAGCAGCAGGCTAAGCAGGCCAACCACCAGGCACTCAACGAGGCCAAGTCCTCTATCCGCCGCAATCTCAATGAGGCACACGATGCTCTCTACGCACGGGAAAAGGAGGAGCCGACGGAAGCGCCCTCCCGTCCCATCGCCGCAGGGGATATGGTAGAACTCTCCGGTGTCCGCACTGCCGCCACCGTACTGAATGTAAATTCCGACGGTTCCCTTCTCCTGCAGGCGGGTAAAATGAAGATGACCGTCAAACCGGGACAGGTCCGGCTGGTGGAGTCCGCTCAGGAGATCGAGCGGCGCAAGAAGCTCAACGCCGCCTCCCAGCGCAAACAGGCCACTATGCAGCTCAATCTGGCACCCCGTGCCAAGGCGGAGTTGGATATCCGGGGTCTCGAGACCCTGGAAAGCGAAAGTGTGGTGGAGAATTATATCGACGCCGCTGTCCGCGCCAAGCTGGGTACCGTCACCATCATTCACGGGAAAGGCACCGGCGCTCTGCGCAAGGCTGTCCATGAAATGCTGAAAAAGAACCGCGCCGTCAAGTCCTTCCGTCTCGGTCACTACGGAGAGGGAGAGGCCGGCGTGACGGTGGTAGAGCTGAAATAGTCCTCTTTTTTGTGAAATATGGCAAAACCTACACGCTTTTTGCCCCATTGGCTATGATATTTGTGTGATTGCCCTATTGCAAGAGGGCACAGAGTTCGCTATAATAGGGATAGTATCCTTACGGCAAGCTGTGCCGATAAATGTGATATATAAGGAGAGCAGAGCATGTATACGAAGGAAATTACCGTCAATAACGAAGTCGGTCTGCACGCCAGACCCGCCACCTATTTCATTCAGAAGGCCAACGAGTTCAAGTGCGGCATCTGGGTTGAGAAAGAGGAGCGTCGCGTCAATGCCAAGAGCCTGCTGGGCGTCCTGAGCCTGGGTATCGTCAAGGGCACCACCATCACCCTCATCGCCGATGGCGCTGATGAAGAGGCTGCTGTGGAGGCACTGGCCGATCTCGTCGAGAATCAGCTCAACTAACCAACATAACAGAGGAAGCACCCCGTCTTTTTCAGGACGGGGTGCTTTATTGTTCGTAGAAAAACGCACCAGACGGAACTTCGTCGGGTGCGTTTTTTGTCTCATCTTCAGTTCATCTGCTTTCTGCGGCTCAGGTTCACTGTGCCGTCAGTCATGGAACCTACACTGTCGAGGCTCTTACCGGTGCCTTCGGCCACGCAGGAAACAGCGTCGGCTGCCACAATGGTGTGGATGCCGGTGCGGGCAGTAACCAGCTTGTCGAAGCCGTCCACCAGGGAGCCACCTCCGGTCATAACAATACCGTTGTTGGAGATATCGGCCACCAACTCGGGAGGCGTGCGCTCCAAAACGCCGTGAATGGCTTCCAGAATGCGCTCCACAGGCTCCTCAAAGGCCTCCAGCATCTCCGTAGAGGTAACGCTCAGGGTCTTGGGCAGGCCCGTAAGCAGACAGCGGCCCTTCACATTGATGCAGGTCTCCTGCTCCTTGGGGAAGACGCAGCCGATCTGGATCTTCATCATCTCAGCAGTACGCTCACCAATCAGCACATTGTGCTTGCGGCGCATATACTTGACGATGGACTCGTTGAACTGGTCGCCGGCCACCTTAATAGAAGTGGACTCCACCACGCCGCTGAGGGAGATGACCGCGATATCAGTAGTACCGCCGCCGATATCCACCACCATGTTGCCATCGGGCTTGGCAATATCCAGGCCGGCACCGATAGCGGCGGCTACAGGCTCTTCAATGAGATAGACGCGGCGAGCACCGGCCTGAATACCGGCATCCACCACAGCGCGCTCTTCCACCTCGGTGATACCGGAGGGAACGCAGATAATAACACGGGGCTTAAACAGGCTGAAGCCGCCGGTGACTTTATGGAGGAACTCCTTGAGCATACGCTCGGTCATGTCATAATCGGAGATGACGCCCTCACGGAGAGGACGGATGGCCACAATATTGCCGGGGGTTCTGCCCAGCATGGCCTGTGCCTCGGCACCCACCTTCAGCAGACGGCCCGTGTTTTTATCAATAGCCACCACGGAGGGCTCGTTGAGAACAACGCCCTTACCCTTTACATACACCAGAACGGAAGCGGTACCCAGATCGATACCGATATCTTTAGACCAAGAAAACATAGCTGCACCTCTGTACTTCTGTCGAATTTGTCCTTATGGTACACGGCAAATGTGCCGTTTTTCCCTAATTAATCATTATACTGTTGCTCTTTGCTATTTGCAAGAGTCAGTTTCTATTGTTTACAGTTTGTCCATCACATATTCTGCCCGAAGCGGCAGCAGATTATCGTCCATCCCGCACCATGCTCAAGGTCAGAGCCACCACATCCGCGGCACCTGCACTTTTCAGTACACGGGCACACTCGCTGAGCGTTGCGCCGGTGGTACACACATCGTCAATGAGCAGCAACCGCTTTCCGGCAAAAGCATCCGCATTCACCACACGGTAGACGCCCAGTACATTGGCGCGGCGTTCATCTCCGTCATCAATGCCGGATTGGGGTGGATTGTCCACTGTTTTCTCCAGCGTCTCCAAAGGCATGACATGCCAGTCTACGCAGAGGGAGGCCGCCAGCAGCCGTGACTGATCAAAGCCACGCTTTTTCAAGCGCTTATGACTGACAGGCACCCATGTAACGGCATCAAATTCCCCGCTGTACCGCTCAGCGGCACACTGCGCCATCAGCTGTCCGAAACAGTCCAGGCCGCCGGTCATGCTGCGGAATTTCAGGTCATGTACTGCCTTACGAACGCCATCTTCATAGTAGAGAGGGGCTGTCACACGGAGCGATCCCACTGTCCGCTCCTCATCGCACCAGGGCAAATCTCTGCGGCAGCTGTCGCACAGCAGCTGTTTTCCCGTAATGGCACCACAGAAGGGACACTTGCGGGGGAAGAAGAGATTCATCATGCCGCCTATGGTTTGGTTAATGGCATCGTTGACATCTTTCCAACTCATTCTTCACTTGCCTCCTTTAATCTGCGGCGCAAACCGCTGTAGCGGCGCTGACGGCGGTCGTCTGCCGCCATGGTGCCGGGTATTGTCTCATCACCTACCAGTACCAGCAGCTCCCGGGCGCGAGTAATGGCGGTATACAGCACGCCGCGCACCATCAGGGCGGGCGCAACGGGGGTGGAGATAAGCACCACCGCCCGGTATTCGCTGCCCTGCGCCTTATGTACCGTCATGGCGTAGGCCAGCTCCAGCTGGGAGAGCATGTCGTTGGTATAGAGGCAGGTACGCTCATCGAACCGCACTTTCACCAGTTCACCGGAGGGATCAATCTCCTGGATAATGCCTACATCACCGTTGAAAATGCCGGCTCCCATGATACCGTCGCTGCTCTCCCACACCACATCGTAGTTGTTCTTTGTCTGCATCACCCGGTCTCCTTCACGGAGCACCGTCTCACCCCAGAGTTTCTGCCGTTTTTGGGGAGAGGGCGGGTTGAGGGCAGCCTGCAGGGCGCGGTTTAAATTCACCGTGCCGCACACACCCTTACGGGTGGGGGACAGCACCTGGATCTCCGCAGCGGGGATGCCCATATTCTCCGGCAGACGCTGGTGACACAGTCCCACCACCGTTTCCACCAGCGCCTCCGGGGCACGGCGGCGGAGGAAGAAAAAGTCGTTTTGATTGTTCTGCAGTTCCGGCGCTTGGCCACAGTTGACGGCATGGGCATTGCGGATGATGGCGGAGTGTTGTGCCTGACGGAAAATCTCCGTCAGGGTCACAGCGGGGATCACACCGCTTTTCAGCAGATCCCCCAGCACATTGCCCGCCCCTACCGAGGGCAGCTGGTCGCTGTCACCCACCAGAATAAGACGGCAGTCGCCCTTCAAGGCCCGCAGCAGAGCCGCCATCAGTTCCAGATCCACCATGCTCATCTCGTCCACGATAACCGCATCGCAGACCAGCGGGTCTTTTTCATTTCTGCGGAATGTGACCTCGCCGCTGAGTTCATTGTAGCTCATGCCGAGGCAGCGGTGGATGGTCTGTGCCTCTCTGCCGCAGAGTTGGCCCATCCGCTGGGCCGCACGGCCCGTGGGGGCCAGCAGCAACACGGACAGTCCCATCCGCTCAAAGAGGGTCACAATACCGCGGACAGAGGTGGTCTTGCCGGTACCGGGGCCGCCGGTCAGCACCAGCACCCCCTGCTCTGCCGCCAGCGCCACAGCGCGGCGCTGCAATGGGGCATAGGTGACCCCCTGTACGCACTGGATCTCATCGATGATCTTCTCGGCATCCACCCAGTGCTCCCGCTCCTGCGTACAGGCGCTCCGGAGGCGGGCGGCAACATAGATTTCCGCCTCATACATATAACGAAGGTAACAACCTTCCACATTGGCAATAGGTCGGCAGACGACGCGGCCCTGTGCGCACAGATTGTCCACGGCTTTTTCCACCGTGTCCTCCCCTACCTCAATGAGTTGGGCAGTTGCCGCCACCAGCTTGTTGCGGGGCAGGAACACATGACCGTTATTCAAATTGTGGCTCAGCTCATACAGTACTGCCGCTTCCACACGGCAGGCGTCCTCCCCCTCAAAGCCCATGGAGATGGCGATCTCATCGGCAGTGGAAAAATCCACACCGAAGCGCTCATGGACAAGGAGATAGGGATTGTCCTTCAGTTTGGTGACCGTCTCTTCACCATAGGTGCGCACCAGGGCCATGGCCATGGATACAGGCAGCTCATAGCGGCTCAAAAACTCTGTTACCCGCTTGATTCCCGTCAGGGAGCGGAAGGCTGCAGACAGTTCCGTTGCCTTTTTGGCGGTCATACCTTTGATAGCCGTCAATTTCTCCGGCTCCTCCTCGATGACACGGAGGGTATCGGTGCCGAACCGCTCCACCAACCGGGAGGCCGTGGCGGGGCCAACGCCTTTGAGAACGCCTGAGGCAAGGTAGGCCATGATTTCAGCTTCCCCCTCGGGCAGCCGGCGATCCACCGTCTCGGCGGAGAGCTGCCATCCATAGGCGGAATGCTCCACCCATGTGCCGGTGACGGTCATACTCTCACCGACGGCAGCAAAGGGGATACAGCCCACCACCGTCACTTCCTCGCCCTGTTCTGTCAGCAGTGCGAGTACTGTATAGCCGTTTTCCTCATTGCGGAATACCACATTCTGTACGACTCCCTCTACAGTGCTGTGTCCGGTCATGGTCTTTCCCCTCCTTTCTTTGTTACAATACGCGTTTGAGATATTGGCCCGTATAAGAACCCTCTGCAGCAGCCACCTCTTCAGGCGTGCCTACCGCAATGATGCGACCACCGCCGCTGCCTCCCTCAGGACCCAGGTCGATGAGGTAGTCGGCACACTTGATCACATCCAGATTGTGTTCAATGACCAGCACGGTGTTGCCCGCATCCACCAGCCGCTGCAGCACCAGCAGCAGCTTTTTCACATCGTCGGTATGAAGGCCCGTGGTGGGTTCATCGAGAATATAAATGGTCTTGCCCGTAGAGCGCTTGGACAGCTCCGTGGCCAGTTTGACCCGCTGTGCCTCACCGCCGGAGAGGGTGGTGGAGGACTGGCCCAGACGGACATAGCCCAGACCCACATCTGCCAGCGTCTGAAGCCGTTTGGCAATCTTGGGGATGGCGGAGAAGAAGGGCAGTGCCTCGTCCACCGTCATATCCAGCACATCGGAGATGGACTTGCCCTTATACTTCACCTCCAGCGTCTCACGGTTATACCGCTTGCCGCGGCATACCTCGCAGGGGACATACACATCGGCCAAAAAATGCATCTCGATCTTCAGCACACCGTCACCGCAGCAGGCCTCGCAGCGGCCACCCTTGGTATTGAATGAGAAACGGCCGGGTCCGTAGCCCCGCTGTTTTGCCTCCGGTAATGAGGTGAACAGATCGCGGATATCGTTGAACACACCGGTATAGGTGGCGGGATTGGAGCGGGGGGTACGGCCGATGGGACTCTGGTCGATGGCGATGACTTTGTCCAGATATTCTTCGCCCTCAATGGCATCGTGCTTGCCGGCGTAGGTCTTCATACGATTCAGATCCGCACCCAGCTTTTTAAAGAGGATCTCATTCACCAGTGAGGATTTGCCGCTGCCGGACACACCGGTGACACAGGTCAGCGTCCCCAGCGGAATGGAGGCATCCACATTTTGTAGATTGTTCTCCCGCGCACCGCGGACCGTCAGCCACTTGCCGCTGCCCGGGCGGCGGATGGCAGGTACCTCGATCCTCTTTTTGCCGCTGAGATACTGGCCCGTCAGGCTCTCAGGATTCGCCATGACCTCCTCCGGCGTACCGGCAGCTACCACGCGCCCACCCAGCGCACCTGCGCCGGGGCCGATGTCGATGAGGTAGTCCGCCTGCCGCTGGGTGTCCTCGTCGTGCTCCACCACGATGAGGGTATTGCCCAAGTCGCGGAGACGGCGGAGGGTAGCGAGAAGCTTATCGTTGTCCCGCTGATGCAGGCCGATGGAGGGCTCGTCGAGAATATAGAGCACGCCCATCAGGCTGCTTCCGATCTGCGTGGCCAAACGGATACGCTGGCTTTCGCCGCCGGACAGGGTACCGCTGGAACGGCTGAGTGTCAGGTAGCTGAGGCCCACCGACTGCAAAAACCGCAGCCGTGTACCGATCTCCTTGAGGATCTGGGCAGCGATCATTCTCTGCTGCTCCGTCAGCTCCAAATCGTCAAAAAAGGCGATCTCCTCGTCCACCGAGAGCGTCGTTGCCTCGAAGATGGATTTTCCTCCCACAGTGACAGCCAGTGCCTCGCTCCGCAGACGCCGACCCTGGCAGGTAGGGCAGGGGCACTCGGACATATAGGTCTCGATCTCCTTCTTGCTGGCATCGGACTGAGTCTCCCGGTAGCGACGCTCCAAATTGTTGGCAATGCCCTCAAAGGCCTGATGCAGGATCCCCTTTCCACGGGGCTGGTCGTACTCCAGCGTCAGTTTCTCCCCTTTCGTGCCATAGAGGATCACATCCTTCACCGCAGCGGGGAGCTGGGCATAGGGGGTGCGGAGAGAAAAGTTATATTTCTTGGCCAGGGCATCGAAATACATGCGAGAGATGCCGTCGGAGCGAATGGAATTCCACCCGGAGGCCACTACAGCGCCGTCAAGGATGGACTTTGTCTCGTCTCCAATTACCAGGGCAGGATCCACCTTCTGCTGCATACCCAGACCTGTACAGGTGGGGCAGGCGCCGAAGGGATTGTTGAAAGAAAACAGGCGGGGAGCCAGTTCTTCGATGGATACACCGCAATCGTCACAGGCGTAGTTCTGGGAGAAGTGGATATCCTCTTCCTCCCGCACCAGATTGATGCTGACAAGGCCGCCCGTGAGATGGGACGCCGTCTCCACGCTGTCGGTAAGGCGGCTTGCGATATCGGGGCGGACAATAAGGCGGTCCACCACAATATCAATGTGATGCTTGTTATTCTTGGCCAGCGTGATGTCCTCGTCCAGTTCATACATCTGACCGTCCACCCGGACGCGGACATAGCCGCTGCGGCGGGCATCGGCAAAGACCTTGGCGTGCTCGCCCTTACGGCCGCGCACCACCGGGGCCATCACCTGGATCCGCGTGCCCTCAGGGAGCGCCATAATGCGGTCGATGATCTGATCGATGGTCTGCTGACGGATCTCCTTGCCGCACTTGGGACAGTGGGGCGTACCTATTCGCGCCCACAAAAGGCGCATATAGTCGTAGATCTCCGTCACCGTACCCACGGTGGAACGGGGATTCCTGGATGTGGTTTTCTGATCAATGGAGATGGCGGGGCTGAGGCCCTCAATGTAGTCCACATCGGGCTTGTCCATCTGCCCTAAAAACATGCGGGCATAGGAGCTGAGGGACTCCACATAGCGGCGCTGTCCCTCAGCGTAGATGGTGTCGAAGGCCAGCGACGATTTACCGCTGCCGCTGAGGCCCGTCAGCACCACCAGCTTATCGCGGGGGATCGCCACATCGATATTCTGCAGGTTATTCTCCCGCGCACCTTTTACAAAAATTTCTTTATGCATGGGTTTCTTCCTTCATTCCACCGTTACATCTGCCGTTATTGCGTGTACCAGTTCCATCAGTTCCTCAGGTCGACACTCCACCTGAAAGCCGATCTTCCCCGCCGATACCATAATCGTATCCAGAATCTCTGCCGTCTCATGGAATACGGTAGGAAACAGTTTCTTCATCCCCACAGGGCTGCAGCCGCCGTGGACATATCCCGTCAGGGGCAATAATTCCTTCTGAGGCAACATGACAATAGACTTCTCCCCTACCGCTTTGGCCGCTTTCTTCAAATCGAGGCTCTCCGCCACAGGGATATCGAATACATAATATTGTCCCGATGCCCCCTTGGCCACCAGCGTCTTAAACACTGTCTCCGGATCCTGCCCCAAATAGGCTGCCACCGACACGCCGTCCATAGCTCCACCGTCAGTGGGATAGGTATGGGCGGTATAGGAAACCTTTTGTTGCTCCAATATGCGCATCACATTGGTTTTTTCCTCTTTCACTTTTGCCATGGAGACACCTCCTTATATCGTAGGCTTTACTCTTCCTTTGCCAACAGCACCACGCCGCCAAGGACACAGACGATGCCCAGCACCGTCCACACATTCAGCGTCTCGTGGAAAAACACGACACCCGTCAGCGCCGCCACCACAGGCTCTACATTGGCAATAATGGAGGCCTTACCGCTCTCTACACCCTCAAGTCCCTTTGTGTAGAAGAGATAGGGCAACACTGTGGCAATCACCACCAGACCTGCAATACCGATCCATGTGGTTCCAAGATGCAGCGAAGGCACAAGTTCGCCCCAATTGAGGAAGGCCAGCGAACCGAGACCTGCGAAGAAAAATGTCCAATAGATCATGGTGAGGCTGTCATAATGCTCCAGCCCGTAGTGGGCAAAGATGGTATAGGTAGCGTAGCAGAAGCCCGCACCGATACCCAACAGCAAACCGGTAACCGACACTGTCAGCGCGCCGCTCATAATGCCACTGACCAGCACACAACCGAAAAAGGACAGCACCAGGGCCACCACTTTTCTCTTCGTGATGGGCGCTTTCCAAAACAGCGCCGACATCAGCACCACAAAAGAGGGCGCAAGGTACAGCAAAATACCCGCCACCGCTAAAGAGCAGTGCATCTGACAGTTGAAATATGTTAGTGCCAAGCCCAATACACTGAGGAGCCCTGCCCCTATAAAGATGGGCAAATGCCGCAGCTTGATGCGGAACACACTGCGACGAAACAGTGCAAACACCACCGTCAGCAGCACCAGACTTACAAAGTTACGGATGGTGACGCGATTCCACACGCTGACACCCACTTCTCCCAGCAGACGGTTAAATACCCCGATCAAACCCCAGCAGGCAGCGCCGAGGATCACATAGATATAGGCAAGTCGCTTACTCATTTCTCTGTCTCTTTTCGCAATTCTATGATCTGATCACGCAGCAGCGCGGCGTACTCGAACTCCAGCATCTTGGAGGCAGCCTTCATCTCCTTCTCCAATCGGGCGATGGTCTCCATCCGCTCGGCGCGGCTCAGTTTTTTCTTACTCATGGCCGAGGCCTCCTCTGCCGTACGGCCGATCTCCACCATCTCGCGGACACTCTTGCGGATGGTGCGGGGCACGATGCCGTGGGCTTCGTTGAAAGCGTGCTGCAGCGTGCGGCGGCGCTCCGTCTCCTCCATAGCGCGGCGCATGGAGTCGGTAGTGGTATCGGCATAGAGGATCACCAGTCCTTCGGCGTTACGGGCAGCCCGTCCGATGGTCTGGATCAGGCTGGTCTCGCTGCGGAGGAAGCCCTCCTTATCGGCATCGAGGATAGCCACCAGCGACACCTCAGGCAGATCAAGGCCCTCACGCAGAAGATTGATGCCCACCAGCACATCGAATTCGCCGAGACGCAGATCGCGGATGATCTCCATACGCTCCAGTGCCGCCACATCCGAGTGCATATACCGCACACGGATACCGTTTTGGCGGAAATGCTCCGTCAAGTCCTCCGCCATACGCTTGGTGAGGGTGGTCACCAGTACCCGCTCGTTCCGTTGGGCACGCTGACGAATTTCGGCGGAAAGATCGTCGATCTGCCCCTCCACAGGCCGCACCTCCACCCGGGGATCCAGTAGACCTGTGGGACGAATGACCTGCTCCACCAGATTGTCGGCGCGGCTGCGTTCATACTCTCCGGGGGTAGCGGAGACATAGATGGCCTGTCCCACCCGCTGGTCAAACTCCTCAAACTTCAACGGGCGGTTATCAAAGGCACAGGGCAGGCGAAAACCGTAGCGCACCAGATTTTCCTTACGGGCACGGTCGCCGTTATACATGGCACGGACCTGAGGCAGGGTCACATGGCTCTCGTCCACCAACAGCAGAAAATCATCGGGAAAGAAATCCAGCAGCGTCATAGGCGGTGAACCCACAGGGCGATTACCGATAATACGGGAGTAGTTCTCAATGCCGGAGCAGTAACCCAGAGACTGCATCATCTCCATGTCATACTCTGTTCGCTGCCGTAGACGCTGGGCCTCCAGCAGCATATCGTTTTCCTCAAAATAGGCGAGGCGCTCCGCCAGTTCCTCCTTAATGACGGATATGGCGGCGTCCATCTTATCCTTAGGCGTCACATAGTGACTGGCAGGATACACCGCTACATGGTGCAGAGTGCGGATGGCGCTGCCCGTTACAGGGTGGAACTCGGTGATGCGGTCGATCTCGTCGCCGAAAAACTCCACCCGGACGGCCTTATCCTTATAGTAGGCAGGATAGATCTCCACCGTGTCTCCCCGGACCCGGAACATATTGCGGCCAAAGGCCACATCGTTGCGCTCATAGCGATCCTCTACCAGTCGGCGCAGCAGCTCATCCCGCTCCATCACCTGTCCGGGACGCAGAGAGATCATCATCTTCTGGAAATCCTCCGGCTCACCAAGGCCATAGATACAGCTGACCGAGGCCACTACTACCACATCTCGCCGCTCCAGAAGGGCACAGGTAGCACTGAGGCGGAGGCGGTCGATCTCCTCATTGGTAGAGGCATCTTTTTCGATATAGGTGTCAGTGTGGGGAATATATGCCTCCGGCTGATAGTAGTCGTAGTAGGATACAAAGTATTCCACCGCGTTGTCGGGAAAAAACTCACGGAACTCCTCACACAGCTGGGCAGCCAGCGTCTTGTTGTGGGCCAGTACCAGCGTGGGACGCTGTACCGCCTCGATGACCTTGGCCATGGTGTAGGTCTTACCCGAGCCGGTAACGCCCATGAGCACCTGCTCCCGCAGGCCGTTCTCTACACCTTCTGCCAGCGCAGCAATAGCTTGGGGCTGATCGCCGGCGGGACGATATTCCGATACGACTTTAAACTCCGGCATAGCCGCTCCTCTCTCTTCCTACAGCATGGAACTCTGTCCCATACTGACAAAATCATTGTCCGAGACGATAATATGGTCCATCAGCTCAATATCCATTGCCTGCAGTGCCGCTTTGACACGGCGGGTCACGATATAGTCACTCTCAGAAGGCAGGGCTACACCACTGATATGGTTGTGGGCCAGCACCACCATGGATGCATCGCTGAGCAACGCATTCTCCACTACCTGACGCACAGAGAACGCAGCACTGTCCGCATCGCCCTCTGAGAGTTTCTTGCAGACAAGAAGTTTTCCCTTGGCATCGAGGCAGGCTTGATAGAGCACTTCGCGCCTCTCGTTACCGAGCAGGTTGAGAAAATAGTTTCCGCAGCTTTCTACACTGTTCAGGATCCTCTCCTTCACAGGAAGATGCATGGCCCGGCGCATAATAGACGGCAGCAATGTCAGCAGTAGTGCCGCCGACTCTCCTACTCCCTCTACCCGCTGCAGTTCCTCCACATCGGCGTTCAGTACGCCGTCGAGAGAACCGAACTTTTGCAGCAGCGCATGGGCGATAGGATTGGTATCACGGCGGGGAATTGCGTAAAACAGCAGCAATTCCAGTGCCTCATGGTCGGCAAAACCGTCCAGCCCCACGCGGAGAAACTGCTCCTTTTTCCTTGCCCGATGCCCATCGTGAATGCCCATGTTCTCACTTCCCCTCCTGCGTTAATCCGATAATTTTGCAAGTATATAGTATACCATACTGCACCTTTCCGCACAAGGTATATTTTAACTGCAAACTTTTTTCTGCTCTGTCGGGCGAGGTGTAAAATGCTTGACAAGTTTTTGATTTTGGCGTAGACTTTTGAGGATAAGATCCTTTACAGGAAAGGGGGCGGACATGATGTTTGAGTTGGAAAACCAACTGGAAGAACTGGTGGAAGAAATCCGCTATCTGGTAGAGAGCAAGTCCTATGCCGCCCTGCGTGAAACATTTTTGGCTATGGAACCTGCCGACATCGCCCTCCTGCTGGAGGAAGTAGGCGAGGAGGCCATGCCCCTCTTGTACCGCCTGCTCCCCAAAGAGCCTGCGGCAGAGGTGTTTGTTGAACTGGATACCGACAGTCAGGAGATGCTCATCAACGGCTTTTCCAACTCCGAGCTGACGGAAGTGCTGGAAGAGCTGTATCTGGACGACGCAGTTGACATCGTGGAGGAGATGCCCGCCAGTGTGGTCATCCGCATCCTCGACCAGGCCACTCCCGAGATGCGTAAGTCTATCAACCAGATCCTGAAATATCCCGAGGACAGCGCCGGCTCCATTATGAACATGGAGTTTCTGTCCCTGAAAAAGGACATGACCGTGTCTGACGCGTTCAAGCGCATCCGCCGTATCGGCGGCGACATGGAAACCATCAACATGCTCTATGTCACCGATCCGAGGCGCAAGCTGCTGGGCGTGCTCTCTGTCCGTGACCTGCTGTTGGCAGACGAAGAGGACCTCATTGAGGAGATCATGGACCCCAATGTGATCTGTGCCACCACCATGGAGGACAAGGAGGATGTGGCACAGGCACTGAGCCACTACGACTTCCTGGCCATGCCCATCGTGGATATGGAGAATCGTCTGGTGGGTATCGTCACCGTCGACGACGCCATGGATGTCATTGAAGAAGAGACCACCGAGGACTTCGAAAAGATGGCAGCTATGCTGCCCTCGGACAAGCCCTATCTTCGCACCGGTGTTATCGACACATGGAAGGCCCGTCTTCCGTGGCTGATGATCCTGATGCTCTCAGCCACCTTCACCGGCATTATCCTCAACCATTATGAGAACGCACTGGCGGCCTGCATCGTTCTCAATGCCTATATCCCCATGCTCTCCGGCACCGGTGGTAACTCCGGCACCCAGGCCTCTGTCGCCGTCATCCGCGCACTGAGCCTCGACGAGGTGGAGTTCTCTGATGTATTGGGCGTTCTGTGGAAAGAGCTGCGGGTGGCGCTGCTGTGCGGCGTTTGCCTCGCCGTGGCAAACTTTGTCAAGATGCTGCTCATTGATTGGGCGCTGCTGGGCAACGATGAGGTGACCATGACGGTATGTTTCGTCGTGTGTCTGACTGTCATGTTCGTGGTAATTTTTGCCAAGGCAGTGGGCTGCAGTCTGCCGTTGCTTGCCGAGAAGATCGGTCTCGACCCCGCCGTCATGGCCAGTCCCTTCATCACCACCATCGTGGATGCCACCAGCCTGCTGATCTACTTCACTCTTGCCTCGGCGCTGCTGGCACTATAACAAACACATAAAAAGCTCCCTGTTGGGCACACTGATCATCGGACGAAATTCGCCCGATGATCTTTTTTATTCTTTCCACAGGAGGACACAACTATGAACAAGACTTGTACCACCAACGACGGCTGCAGCTGCACCGCCAACCACGCCATTGCCTGCTCCGTCACTTCCTGCGCCCATCACTGCAAGAACGAGAACTACTGCGGACTTAACTCCATTCGCGTAGGCACCCACGAGACCAATCCCGCTATGGACCAGTGCACCGACTGTCAGAGTTTCAAGAAGTTCTGAGGCAAACGGCGCGGATGCGTAAACGCCGCATCCGCGCCGCTGGCTGTACATCAAACAAGGGGGTATCATATGTGAAAAAGACTGTCCTGTTTCCCACCGCAGGTGCAGCGGCAGGGCTTATTAACGGATTCTTCGGCGGAGGCGGCGGTATGATCCTGCTCCCCGCGCTTCTCCGGGGCAGGGTATCGCCGCAGAAGGCCTTTGCCACCTGCGTGGCACTCATCCTGCCCCTGTGTCTCCTCTCTGCCGCTGTGATGGTCCTGCGGACGGATTTCGACTTTCTCGCAGCATTGCCTTATCTGATAGGTGGGGCGCTGGGTGGGTTGATCGGTGGCAAGCTCTTCCGCCGCGTAAGTCCCCGCTGGCTCAAAAAGCTGTTTGCCCTGTTTATGCTCTACGGCGGTGTGAGGTATCTCCTGTGACGGCGTGGGTGCTGCCGCTGGCAGCGGGATGCCTCAGCGGCATTCTCTCAGCATGGGGCATCGGCGGCGGAACGCTGCTGCTCCTGGTGATGACGCTCTTTTTAGAGGTGGAGGCCGATCTGGCCCGCAGCATCAATCTTCTCTATTTTCTCCCCACTGCCGCCGCAGGACTCTTCTATCACCGAAAGCACGATCTGCTGGACAAGCCCGTGATCCGCACTATCGCACCATGGGGCATCGGCGGCGCGGTGGCAGGGGCCTTTCTCTCCACGGTGGCAGATGCGGCACTGTTGCGTCGCCCCTTTGGGATCTATCTCCTTGTCATGGGTGCCATTACCCTCTTCTCTAAAGAAACATAACGCCGTTCATCCTCACGATGAACGGCGTTATGTCGTATCAGTCCCGGTTGGCCTCCAGAGTGATGTTGAAATCAAGGATCTCTCCATGGCGGTAGATGACCAGTGCCATCGTGTCCCCGGCACGGCACTCACGGCGCACTGCCAGCAGATCGGCAGTAGTATGGACATCCCGTCCGTTGGCCTTGACGATCACATCATTGGGCTGCAGTCCCTGCTTGGCAGCATCGTAGCCCTCCACTACCTCATAGACCACCACAGCGGTGGAGCCATCGGCCATTTCGGTGGTAATGACAGTAATTCCCAGCATGGGTGCGCCACGGAACTTCCCTGTAGCAACAATGTCGTTGACCACGAAGCATACATCGGAGATTGGCAGGGCAAATCCCAACCCCTCCACCGTGGCCTCACCGGGCTTGCCGGTGTCGGACATTTTCAGTGTGTTGATGCCGATGACCTGCCCGTAGCGGTTGATAAGGGGGCCACCGGAGTTGCCGTTGTTGAGAGCGGCGGTGGTCTGCAGCACAGTCATGGTGGTGCCGTTGACATCAATATCCCGGTTGATGGCAGAGATAATACCCTCCGTCAGCGTGCCCCGCAGTTCAATACCTAAGGGATTGCCGATGGCGTAGACATCATCCCCCACCAGCGTCAGCTCACTGTCACCGAATTCTGCCACAGGGAGATCCTCGGCTTCCTCTGCATGGAGTACAGCGATATCCTCGTCGGCATCATAGCCCACCAGCAGGGCATCAAATGTCTCCCCGGTGTCCAGTGCGATCCAACAGCTGTGGCTGTCGGCGATGACATGGGCGTTGGTGATGATGTATCCGTCGGCACTCATAATCACGCCGGTGCCTACCGCAGCGCCTTCGCCCTGCTCTGCCACCACCAGTACGGTGGAAGGATTGCACTTGGCGTAAACCTGCTGAACAGACAGTTCCTCACCGTGGGACTGCTGTACCTTCAGCCGCAGGTCGGTATGCTCGGTATAGCGGGGGATGTGGATGGTGGTATCACCGAAAATATCCACAATGCTGCTGGCTTCGCTGTCCTCCTCCGGCGCAGGTTCTTCCGGCTTTTCACGGAGGAAAAAGGCCAGGGCCAGCAGGATCGCCACCAGCGCCACGGAACCCAGGAAGATCCACAATCCGCGACGGGAGCGTTTTTTTCCCTCTTCCCGGGGGCGGACGCATTCAGGTAGTTCCCGGGGCTGGACATAGCACGCCACCACCTCGCGGCCCTGCCGCGGCACATACCAGCCCACCACCTCGCGGGGCTCGTCCTCCGGATAAATTTTCTCTCTCAGTTCATCCATAACAGGGGTGTTCCTCTCAGATACTGTGGGGCGCCTCACTGCGGCGCAGAGTAAATGCAAAGGTAGTCACACCGTCGACGCTGGTGACGGTGATGGTCTCCTTGTGCTGTGCAAGAATGGTATTGACGATGTACAGGCCGAGGCCATACCCGTCCTTGTCCTCGCTGCGGGATTTGTCGGATTTGTGGAACCGTTCAAACAGGAGGGGAATCTCCTCGGGAGGGATGGTCGCACCGTGATTGCGCACCGAGACCACCACCTGCTCCTCCATAACCTGCAGACCCAGATACAGCGGCGTATCAGGCGCGGCAAATTTGGTGGCATTCTCCAGGAGATTGTAGATCACCTGCGTAATGAGTTCCCGCTCACCCACCACCTTCACAGAGTCCTCCGGAATCTCCGCCTCCACATCAAGGCCCCGGTCAATGATCTTCTGTTCCATACTCAGCAGGGCCAGACGCATACTCTCGCAGATATCAAACTTTTCTTTTTTCAGTTCTTTGGCCTGCAGCCGGGACACATCCAGCATACGGCGCACCAGTTTACTGAGACGGCGGGATTCGTCGGAGATGATCCGCAGATAGTGCTGCTGCCGCTCCGGTGGGATGGTTCCATCCAGAATACCGTCCGTATAGCCGGCGATCGTGGTCATGGGGGTCTTCAACTCGTGGGAGACATTGGCGATAAAGTCACGGCGCTGCCGCTCCGTCTCTGCCAGAGAATCTGCCATAGCATTGAAAGAGCGGGCCAGTTCTCCCACCTCATCGCTGCGGTTCAGCTCCGGAATACGCACATCGAAGTTCCCATCGGCGTAGGCGCGGGTGGCCTGCACCATGTCGGTAATGGGCTTAATCTGACGCATGGAGGTCAGGGAGCTGGCGGCAAAGGAGATCAGGAGGATGGTGGCAAAAATGATAAAGAACAAGCCCATGAAGGCACGCCAGATGTTCATCATCTCCGCCTCGTCCATCAAGGCCACCACGATGCCCAGCAGCTCTCCTCCCACATCGTACATGGGTACACCTACGGCCAGTTTTTTCGATTCATAGGCACCGCTGATATCACTGCGGCCGTCAAAAAGCGCCTCGGCAGAGAGGATCTCCTCCACCATCTCCCGGGGCAGCGTCACACTGCGGCCGCCGAGAGACTCGTCTGTGGTAAGCACCACACCGCCCTGTGTCGTGCAGATGAGAAAATCCACATCGGACATACGGGCCGCTACCTCAGCCAGTTTGCCGAAGGCCTCCTGCTGATCCACACGCTGGTTCTCCTCCGCTGTGAGATAGGTAGCGGCCATCTGGGCAATGAGTTCGGCGCGGGTGCGCATCTCCCCCCGCTTTTCCGCCGCCGTGGTTCCGTAGCTGAGAGCAAAAAAGCTGACGCCCAAAAGCAGCATGGTCAACAGCACCATGCCTGCCGTTAAAGCAAATTGGTTCCAATACAGGCTGCTGTTGCGCCGTTTAAACCGTTCGATCATGCTCACTGTTTCACTTCAAACTTGTAGCCCACACCCCATACGGTCTTAAGGGCCCACTGGTCAGATACATCTTCCACCTTCTCCCGAAGGCGTTTGATATGGACATCTACGGTACGGCTGTCACCGAAGTAGTCAAAGCCCCACACCTCATCCAGCAGCTGGTTGCGGGTATAGACACGGTTGGGGGTAGAGGCAAGATGATACAGCAGCTCCAGCTCCTTCGGCGGGGTATCCACCTGCTTGCCATCCACCAGCAGCTCGTAGCTGTCCAGATTGATCACCAGCTTGTCAAACTGGAGGCGCTTCTTCGTGTCATCGGGGATCTCGCTGCGGCGCAGCACAGCGTTGATGCGGGCCATCAGCTCCTTCATCTCGAAAGGCTTGACCAGATAGTCGTCCGCACCCATTTCCAGTCCTGTAATGCGGTCATCCACATCGGACTTGGCCGTCAGCATGATAATGGGTGTGGCCCCCTTTTCCCGAATATGGGCGCACACAGCCCAGCCATCCATTACCGGCAGCATAATGTCCAGCAGCACCATGTCGGGTGTCTGCGCGTCAAACTCCTCCACGGCCTTGCCGCCGTCGTAGGCAATGCGCACCTCGAAGCCCTCTTTTTCCAGATACATACGGATGAGGTCGGAGATATTACGATCGTCCTCCACCACCAGAATATTTCGTGCCATAGTCAAACCCTCCCATTGTTCATGGTTTTTTCTACAGTATACTTTTCTCTTGGGTAAATTTCCTAAACTTTCTGTGAATTTCCCGCTATTGGGACAGTATATCACAGATTTACGGCCCTGTATAGTCATCAATGGTAATGCCGGTGTAGTACCATCGGAGGATCTCCTGCCACGACTTGCCCTCCCCGGCCAGTGTATTGGCTCCGTACTGACTCATACCCACGCCGTGTCCGTAACCGGTAACCCGAAAGGTGATCTCCTCGCCTTCCTCTACAGTAAAGGCAGTGGAGCGCAGAGAGAAGAGGTTGCGCAGCTCCTGCCCCGTAACGGCAACACCACCTATCACCACGGATTCCACGCGCCCTGTGTCGGAGCGCACCACATCGCCGATCCACGCCTCCGTCTTTCCCGACAGTTTTGCCGCCGGATGGGCGGCGGCGATCTTTTTGCGGAACTCCTCCCGGGTGAAGGTGCTGACAGAGTAGTAGTTGGGCACCGTGTCCGCCCCCTCGGGGCTCTCCACGCTGACGAGGTAGGGCAGATCTGCTGTCCACACCTCACCACTGGTGGCGGTGACACCGGCGGAAGAGGAGTGGAATACCGCCATAATGGGCTCGCCGTCATAATACATTACCTTCCCGTCGGTAGCAGCCACTGCCTCGCGGATTTTTTCATCGTGCTCGGTAAAGACTTCGCCCCATTTCTCCCGCGCCGCCGCCTCGGAGAGATAGGCAGTACAGCATCCCGGATCCGTACACACATGGGCCGACGGGTGGGCCGCTTTTGCCCCCACCCCCATCTGGTAATAGAGGTAAGTACGCTCTGCCACCGTCTGCGCCTTCAACGCCTCCATGTGGAAAGCCGCCCCCATCTCCGCCCGCAGCACACCCTGCAGATATTCCTCCACCGACATCTCCCTCACCTCTCCCTCGTCCCAGAGGCGGAGGGTGTGGTCACTGTCGGTACTGACGGACACCTCCACCGTACTGTTGACACGCTGTTCCTCCCCCAGAGGATGGGACAGTTCCTCCCCGCGGGAAAATAAAAATGCCGGCAGAAATACCGCTACCCACAGCAGTATACCGGCACCAACGGCTTGTCGCATCGTCTTTGCACCTCCTTATGTTCTCCTCTCAGTGTAGCCGCCGCAGCGGCGCGAAAACGAGGGAAGCGGGGTGCAAACAGAATAAGCGGCGAAAATCCTCTGTTATTTAATAAATATTTAACAAGTTTGTACGAAGTTTTTTAACAACCTTGGGGTAAATTAAGAATTGCAAGAGACAAAAACTTTTTTCATCAATCTTCCTGCCATAAAGAGCCGAAGGCGAAACGCCTTCGGCTCTGTGGTTTTTATTGGTCTTTTTCCTCCCGCAGACGGCGGAAGAACTCGCTCAGTTCGGCGCGGCAAGCCTCCCCCAGAATACCACCCACCAGTTGGGGGTGGTGAGGAAAATTCTCCATAAACAGGTTCAGCACGCCGCCGCAGGCACCCATTGCCTCATCGCGGGCGCCGTAGAACACCCGGCGGACACGGCCGTTAATGATAGCACCGGCACACATAGGGCAGGGCTCCAGTGTCACATAGAGATCGCAGTCCTCCAGCCGCCACGAGCCAAGGGCTGCGTTGGCCTCCGCCATGGCCTCCATCTCTGCATGGGAGAAAATCGCCTGTTTCTCCTCTCGGCGGTTCCGTCCCCGACCAATGACAATACCATCTTTCACGATGACACAGCCCACAGGCACCTCTCCTGCTGCGGCGGCCTCACGGGCCAAAGCCAGTGCCAGTGCCATATAGTCCTCATGGGTCATACCGTCACCCTCCTTTCGGAAAATTTTTCTTACCGTGTTTAATCTGTGGTATATTTGTCCAAACTGTTCGTACAATACTATGTACGAGGAGGATGGGAGCATGGCGAGGAACAAGCACAAGAACACCCTATCACCCACCGTGGCATCTCTGACACGGGAGCTGGACATGGTCAATGCACAGATGAAAGAGGCCTACGATCGGTTCAACTACACCTGTGAGAGTGAACTGATCGATGCCTGTATCTTCGAGATCGAGTCGTTGCGGGCCCGTTCCACTTATTTACTGCGGTGCATCAAAGAGCTGAGCGGCGGGCCGAAGCGTCCTGTTCCTCAGGCCGTACCCGTCAGCCATAAGCAGGTACAGCAGGAGGATCCGGAGGAGTACGCCGCCGCTGCCGTCACGAAGGGAGGGCCCCTGTGTCGATCGTAGAAATCCTCACACTGGGGCTGGTGCTGCTGTTTCTGACAGTGGCACTGTTCCGGCTGTTCAAAACACCCCTTAAACTGGCCCTGCGCACCATCGGCAATACAGCGCTCGGCTTCGGGGCCCTGTGGATGGTAAACCTCACCTCTGCTGCTACCGGATTGTCCCTGGGACTGAATTTCTTCAACGCCCTCATTATCGCGGTACTGGGTCTGCCGGGTTTGGGGCTGCTGTTGTTGGTCAAGTGGGTACTGGGCAGTACATAATCCATTAAGGTCGCGCCTGTAGGCGCGGCCTTTTTTCAGCGCTCAGTTCCCCCATCGCGCCAGCCATAGAGGGGATAGCGCTGCATGGCACCGAAAAGCTTTTGCTTCACATCGGGATAGGTCTTTTCCAGCGAGGCCAGCAATTCCTTCACCTCCTGGCGGCGACTGTGGCCGTCAAGGGGACAGGTATTGTGTACAACCGGCAAATTCTCCCGCTCTGCAATACGCCGCACCTCCACCTCGTGGCAGTAGAGGAGGGGGCGGATCTGGGTCACGCCGGTGCGGTCCAGAAAAGTCACAGGCTGGAAACAACCGATGCGTCCCTCGAAGAGGAGATTCATCATCAGTGTCTCCACCGCGTCATCATAGTGATGCCCCAGGGCGATTTTGGAGATACCCCGCTCTGTCAGCGCCGTATTGAGGCTGCCGCGGCGGAGTTTGGCACACAAAGAGCAGGGATTTTTCTCCTTCCGCTCTTCAAAAAGGATCTCATAAACGGGGATCTGAATGCGGGTATAGGGGACCGCCAATCTCTCACACAGTTCCGCCACAGGGGTATAGTCCATCTCCGGCATCCCCATCTCTAAAGTGATTGCCTCCAGCGTAAAGGAAGCAGGCAGGAACTTTTGCAGGCGGTGGAGTGCAAGGAGGGTCACAAGGCTGTCTTTTCCGCCGCTGACACCCACGGCGATACGGTCTCCCGCCTCGATCATGCGGTAATCCTCGACGCACCGGCGGACACGGCCTAAGAGCTGCTGCATGGTCTATCCCTCCTTCACCAACAAAAACTGAAATTGCAACTTGAGAAAACAAGAGAAAACAAGAGATATCAAGAGAAAACAGCAGATGTTTTTATCGTAAATCAAATTGCCGTTGACAAATGTAAAAGCATATGCTATAAATATCCTTGCGCGTCTGCGCGATAACAGTTGATTTTCTCTCTCCCGATTGTAACAAGGGAGCATGAAAATGTAAAGCAATATAACAATATAAATTTTGGAGGAAAAACACCATGTCCACTTTTATGGCAAACAAGGCCAACATTGAGCGCAAGTGGTATGTCGTTGATGCCGCCGGCAAGCCCCTGGGCAAGACCGCCGTCATCGTGGCTGACCTGCTGCGCGGCAAGGGCAAAGTCACCTACACTCCCCATGCTGACTGCGGTGATAATGTTATCGTTATCAACGCCGGCAAGGCTGTTCTGACCGGCAACAAGCTGGAGCAGAAGTACTATCGCACCCACTCCGGTTGGGTGGGCGGCCTGAAGGAGACCAAGTATCGCATCCTGATGCAGGACAAGCCCGAGCTGGCCATGCGCGTGGCCGTCCGCGGCATGATGCCCCGCAACACCGTTACCAAGGACTCCCTGAAGCGCCTGCATGTCTACGCCGGTGATACCCACGAGCATCAGGCTCAGAAGCCCGAGCTGGTCAAGTAATTGAAGGAGGATAAGAAGAATGTATCAGTCTAAGAATCCCTACATGTACGGCACCGGCCGTAGAAAGTCCTCCGTGGCCCGCGTTC
>JAFQCJ010000020.1 GCA_017416445.1 Oscillospiraceae bacterium
ATCCTCTACGCGGAAAGCTTCTGCCGTAAAGACATCTGCATGTTCTGCCTGCAGTTTGTTCAGCAGATCCAGATAGGAGTTCCACTGTGCCACGCATTCCACATCCTGTGCAGGAATTCGTTCAGGAACAGCAGGCAGCCAGCCGGCAAAGCGATAGCCAGCCCATTCAGGATCAGTGGGAGCGTTCACAGTAGAATCATAGTACTGCGTAATTGCGTTCACCGCGCTGCCGCCATTGGAATTGAATCGAATGGTATAGGCATTCTTTTCCCAGACAGCGATCAAAGTGATTTCGCCACCGGCAGTCTCTACCAGATCGGAGCGATCGTATCCGCCCACATAAGTGCGGCTTGCATCACCCTTGACCTGCCACTTAACGAACTTGTGACCGGTCAGTTCGAATCCGTTGGTGTTCAATGCCTCGATCTCACCATAAGCAAACTCCTGTGCCTCCATCGAGCCAGAAGCCTTCTCGTCACCGCTCTCAAATTTGACGATGTACTTATTGGCAGACCACTGGGCATACAGGGTCATATCATCCGTCAGATTTGCAATTTCTGCTTCATCAGCATAGGGTGTACCGCTGCCATTCTGTGCAGTATTCCAACCGGCAAAGGTATGGCCGGTCTTGACAAAGGTATTCTTGGGCAGTTTCTGCGCATCGGTACCGTACTTGACGGACACGGAATCCATGCCCTCACCCTCGCCGGTATTGGCATCGAAGGTGACGGTATAAGTATTGGCCTGCCACTGGGCATACAGACAAACGGTTCCTTCTGTTGCCAGATTCTTAACCTCTGCCTGCTTATCCGAATAGGTTTCACCACTGCCATCTGCCACAGTATTCCAGCCGGTAAAGGTGTAGCCAGTTCTGGTGAACGTGTTGGGCATCAGGGTAAACGATGCGTCATAAGTTGCATTCTGGGTTACACTCTGTTCCATGCCATCATTGGAGCAGAATTTCACAACGTACGTATTCTGCTCCCAGCCGGCAGTGAGAATGCGATTTCCGGTGGAACCCTCTGCAATTTCCGTGATCACCGTATTTCCCAGACTCCAGCCGGTAAAGGTATAACCGGTTCTGGTGGGCGCCTGCAGCACAACATGATCCTTAACCGTATACTTTCCGGGGTTACTCTCGGGGTTGATGCCATCAACGAGATTGTTATAAGTAATGGTATACTCGATGACTTTCCATGCAGCCTTCACAACAACAGGTTCAGCAGGCATCGTTGCAGGAACATTCTGCTCGCCGGTTTCATCTGTCCAGTAAAGGAAGGTGTAACCGGTTCTGGTGGGCACCGGCAACGTAATGGTTGCACCATACAGTGTACTGGTAGTAGTGCTGTCGCTGCCGTCAGCCAGATCAATGGTCAGAGCATAGCTGTTTCGGCTGTACTTCACCTGTACCACGGTGCGTCCGTCGCCGGCAATGACCTTCTGCTCCACTGCCTCTGCGGTAAAGCCCGTATAGGTCTTATCAGCGATTGCTTCAGTCTGCTCTCCGGTAGTGCCGGTCAGTTCCTTGGTATCTTTCGTCTGAACCAGCGTGTATGCGCCATTCAAATCCTCAAGCACATACTCCACCGTATACTTGGTATTATCATTGGCTGTCCAGTCCGCAGTATAGGTCTTTGCCTCTGCGGGCATGGTAGCATCTGCTGCCAGTTCAGGATTCCAGCTCAGTTTATAGCCGACTTTTTCCCAAGCGGGAGCATAGTTGTTGATTTCTGCACCATACGGCACACTATTCGCGACCGTTTCCTTCAGCGTATCGTCATCCGAGACCTTGCTATCCACAAAGGTCAGTGTATAACTGTTCAAAGACCACTTGGCGTACAGTGTAATGCCGTTCACCGGCACCGTATCCTTTGCAAAGTCAAAGGCGGTAGTGTAGTTGCTGTCTTTATACCAGCCGTCAAAGGTGTAACCTTCCTTCGTGGGCTCGGCAGGTGCACTGATTTTGCTGTCAACATCAGCGGTAATGCTGGCGACCTTGCTGCCGCCCTGGCTGTTGAAGCAGACTTCGTATTCAATAGCATCCCACTGCGCTGTGTAGGTTTTCGCTTCCGCAGGCATGGGGCTTTCAACAGTAGGCTCCCATCCCTGGAAGGTGTAACCCTCGCGGCTCACAGTAGGTTCGGTAATGTGCGCACCGAAATAGACCTCACCGGAAGGATCATTTTCAGTAAAGCTACCGTCGTTGGGATTCCATGTTAAATTGTGCTTGTTTCTGCTGTAATAGACAGTGACTACGGTGCTACCGTCGGGCGCAACAGTACCGGCAGTATACCCGTTGCTCTCATTGTTATCCGTCACCGACACACGCGTAAATCCCTCAGCTGCAGCTTTAGGCTCATACTTTGCATCCGTTGTACCGGTCTTAGGCTCTACCACAGGCGTGTCGGGATAGTTTCCCTCGACATCCATCTCATAGTAATGCACCGTATACTTCGTATCGGTATTAGGTGCCCAGATTGCCTGCAAGGTATGATCAGCTAAAACGTTGACCACAGTATCAGCCATAATGACTGTATTTTCATATTTCCAGCCTGACAAATGGTAACCATCAGGTTTTGCTTGAACCGCTTCTTCTCCAGGTAGTGTTCCGTAAGCAGAGCCATATGTCACCTTCATGTCGCCCACGGTACCTTGGCCCTCGCCGTAATCAAAGAAAACGGTATATCCTTTGCCTGTCCACACGGTGGTGTAGGTCACATTATCAGCAGGCATGGTGGCATCTTTCTTCAATTCAGGAGACCACGTCATGTCATAGCCATCACGGGATGCAACTTCCGGTGCGATGATTACCGTACCGTATTCAACCTTTCCGTGGGTATATGCGCTCTCTTCCGAAGTGATGCTGCTCTCCGTCACATTCCAGGCCAAGTTATAACTGTTGACATTCCACTTGGCGTACAGGATCAGATTTTTAGCGGGCATCGTATCAGTGGTAAAGTCAAACGCCGTGGTGCATTCCTCATCTGTATACCAGCCAATAAATTTATGGCCTTCTTTTTGGGGATCACCGGGGACGGGGATGGCACTGCCGAAGGGAACATCCACGCTGTCAACCGTGCTGCCGCCCTTACTGTCAAAGGTCACCTTGTAGGTATCAGCCTGCCACTGGGCATACAGATTCAGGTTCTGGCGTTTAAATTGCGCGGGAACATCATTCTCCCCATAGGGTGTTCCGCTGCCATCTGCTGCTGTATTCCAGCCGGTAAATGTGTAACCAGGGCGAACCATATCTGCAGAAGGTTCTGTGATACCAGAAATCGTATCGTCAGCCGTACCATCTGTATTACTTGCAAATGTGACGGTTGTTTTGTTTACTTCGGAATCATCAGTGAAAGTACCACCGTTGGCATAGAACACAACCTCAAACACGTCATCCCAGGCACCAGAAACGACTTGCTTTTTAGTGTACTTTTTCTCTTCTGCTACGCCGAGCGTTCCATCGTCAGCACCATACTGCTGATAATATCCCTCTTCCTCAAACTTGTAAAGATTAGCATCTTTTACCGAATAGTAAGTTTTGCTCGCAGACAATAGCTGCCGATTTCCATTTGCATCGTAATACGAACCTTGCAGAGCAGTCCCCGTTAAATTTGTTGCTGTTGCACTAGTACCAAAGCCACTGCTTGTATCTTTTACAACACCATCCTGCAAAGTAATGCTCAAATTCTCACTGTTTGTGCATTCAATGATTATGCTACTGTCTTCATTATTAGTTTCAATTAGTCCACCTAGTTTTGCACCATCTTTTACAACTAGCGTTCCATCAACAATTAACCGGCCTCGTTCACTTAGAGCAACGCTGTTTGCTGTTGCTAAATAGCTGCCACTAGGATAATGTTTTCCAGCGTAAGCGACAGCATCAAATCCATCATAAATGGCCAATTCACTTTGAACCGTAAGTGTTGCATCGCTTTCCACATATACACTCGCACCTGGCATAATTTTGAATTTATTTGGTACTGAATAATCGCCATTCGCAAGATTAAAGTGCATCGTATACGGAATTGCAAAATGAACCGATGACGTATCAACTTTATTAGAGCCAGCAGACAACTCAATAGAACCAAATTCTGCTCCGCCTTCAATATTGAACACACATTGTCCATATTCTTCGCGGTCAGTTACCTTGGAATTCTTGTTATAAACGATTTCAACAGTAGTTCCCTCTTTGATTTGAATAAACGCATCCTGCTGTCCAATCATTCGCGTAGTGGTTAAATGATCACTGCTTCCAATCACTGCAGTTGCATTTATGTAGCAATAGCCATAAAGTTCAGATGTATCGTTTAGCTGAATCGTGCTCTGAATATTATTTAATGAATATAAATTAAACGGACATTTACCCTCATTAAAGGTTATCATTGTATATGTGCCGCCATGGAAATCATTAATTGTAAAAGATTCGTAGATTTTACCGCTTTCAGAAATCACTTTGCCACCGGTAATAAAACCTTTTACGCTAAGGATGCCACCCTCTGCAACTTTAGTAACAGAGGAATTATCCATCTTTAAATAGCCATAAGCACCACAAGTCTGACCTGCTATGCCACCAGAAGAGTATCCATATTGCCCGCCAATAATCAGTGCCGCACCAGAGGACACTGTAATTGTTGCGCCTTGTACATCTAGCGTGCAATTTGCCCCAACACCTGGCATTGCACTTTTGTCAGTACTCTCACCCGCCGACGGTGTATTGGCATACGGATGATCATGCTTTTCACCATTAATGGTATAATCTCCCCCATAGGGCAACAGCAAGGAAACATTACTGGGAATAGTAATATTCTTGTTAACAGTATACTCTTTGGCAAGCATAATGACAGTCTTATCACTGCCTGCATTTGCAGCAGAAAGAGCTTCCTCCAGGTGCTCGTACACATTAGTTCCAACACTAAAATTAGGAGTAGTCTTTACCTCGGTAACGATAATGCTTGAAAGTTTGATTTTTGTGGTATAAGGACTTAATCTTGAGTCATTTGCTGTAATTACAATTTCCTTAGAATCTTGCGACCCCAATGTATAAACATATGTGCCATCGCTTGATGGTACGGCAGCCCCATAATCAGTACCCGCTACATTTTTAATCGTTACATCCGCTGTTATCGTTAAAGATACAATGCTGTTGGTATTATTAGTTACTACTAATGTAGAAGAGTTCTTTTTATAATCAAACATCTTGCCCGTCGCAGATACCTGACCTTCAATATAACCGCCATAAGCCCATGAACCTGTGGCCTCATCATAGACCGGCGCACTTCCAGAATACGACCATGTACCATTAGTATCCTTTTCGGTAATAGTCAATGGTGATGCGCCAAAAGATCCCGTATCTAAGGAATACATCGCTACCGAATAGACCTCTTCATAGACCTGATAGAACTCCACCCAGGTCTGCAGAGGCTCGTAGTCCTGCAGCTCTTCCAGTTCCTCGTCGGTGAGGTCGGCAGCCAGCTGCTCCAGCTCCCACATATCCTCTTTGGGATCCAGACGGTAGTCCATATCCAGAACAGCGGCCTCGATTTCCTCCCCGGACATGCCCACTTCCAGACCATAGGTCACCAGCAGCTCGTCCACAGCTGCCTTCACCTCGTCCAGCAGTGTGGGCGCGGCAGGCTGGGATGCGACCACAGCATAGGTCTGGCAGAACAGATCCCAGGTCTGCATGGCCTCATAGGCCTGCAGTTCTTCCAGTTCCTCGTCGTTGAGGTCATAGGTCAGCGCTTCCAGAGCCTCCATATCGGCCTCGGGATCCAGCTGTTCGTCCAGATCCAGAACCACAGCCTCGATCTCCTCCTCGGACATGCCCACTTCCAGACCATAGGTCACCAGCAGCTCATCCACGGCGGCCTTCACTTCGTCCAACAGAGTGGGAATGACCACCTCGGGAGTGGTAACGGAAGTCTCGGGGGCGAGAACGGTGGTGTCACCGCTGTCCTCGACGCTGCCCTCAGGCGCGACAATAGCACCCTCACTGCCCTGTTCGGGATTTTCGGAGGTGCCGGTGTTTTCATCGGGGTTTTCGGGGGTTACAGTGCCCTCACCCTCTACAGGAGCATCGTTCCCGTCACCCTCTGCGGGAGTATCGGTTCCGTCACCCTCTGCGGGAGTATCGGTTCCGTCACCCTCGGCGGGAGTTTCGGTTCCGTCACCCTCGGCGGGAGTTTCGGTTCCGTCACCCTCGGCGGGAGTTTCGGTTCCGTCACCCTCGGCGGGAGTTTCGGTTCCGTCACCCTCAGCGGGGATTTCGGTATAGGTTTCATCTGTCACACTTTCGTCCGTGGCAAACGCCATGGTCGGAAGCATGGACACGATCATCATCACTGCCAGAAACGCGGATATGATCCGTTTCATTTCAGTTCTCAGCATCTCAGATCACGCTCCTATTTATTGGTAAAGTATTTTTATAAAACAAAAATCCACAAAGCTGTTGCCGTTTCATATCAGCAACACTTTTCTGGACTCTTAACGCGGGTTAAATCGAGATAAAAACAACCGGGCGGGGGGCGTACCCCCCGCCCGGTCTCGGGTCAGTTAGTTGTAAAAGTGTCTGATCTTACTTCAGCTCGATGACCACGTTGACAGTCTCGCCATCAACAGAGGCAATGATGTTATCGATCAGGTTGATCACATTGGACAGGATGCCATACAGACCAGCCTCGTTCATCTTCAGAGCCATCAGAGTATCGCCGGAAGTGGCAACATCAACGGTGATGACGCAGTCAGCCTTCAGAACGGCGATGGAAGAACCAACAGCCAGAGTAGTGCCCTCAGCAACCTTGATCACGGTCACTTCAGAAGCCTCGTGCTCGACCAGCTGGACAGCATCGCGAACAGTGGCCTCGAAGTCATCCATGCTGGAACCCAGGGAGCCCAGCTTATCCAGCTTCAGGAACTCATCGGCATCGTCTTCGAACTTCAGAGTGCAGGTACCCATGGTCAGCTCAGAACCCTTGGCGATCCAGATATAGCTGTCATCAGCAGCCTGAGTGTCGGTATCGACAGCATCAGTCAGCAGAGCCCAGGTATCACGTGCAGCCTGAACTGCATCGGGAGTAGCAACGATGGTGCCGGCCTTGTCGCCTTCGAAATGATAGGCAACCTTTTCGGTATCACCAGCGTACTTAACAGTGACATTCACGTCAGCCTTGTTGAACTCAATAGCCTTCTCCAGCCAGGGGCTGCCCAGAGTAGGAGTCTGAGTCAGACCAGTGGTGACGGTGATGGAGTGCTCACGATCGCCCTGAACGCCCAGAGAACCAACGTTCTGCATCTGAGCAGTCACGGTAACCTTGGAAGCATCCAGCTTAGCGCCGTCGGGAATGTAGATCACAGCAGAGTAATCATCGTAAGCGGTGGCAGAAACAGCATCTTCGCCTGCAGCTTCACCAGATTCGACCATAACAGCAAACTTCAGAGCCTCTTCGGTGGTATCGCCGCAAATATCGCAGATACCGTCAACGAAATCATGACCAGTGGCGGGAATAACTTCCTCACCCTCGCCGCACTCACAGCCCTTCAGGCCGTCAGTGGTACAGGTAGCCTCGTCCAGAACCTCGATCTTATGGATATGATCCACGAACTCGATGTCGATGGTGGCTTCGCCGCCGTCCAGACCAGCGATAGTGGAGTCAACCAGGTTGACCAGGTTGTACAGCAGATCATAGGTCTTCTCGGAAGCCTGCAGAGCCAGCAGGATTTCCTCATCGATCTCAACACCTTCAAAGGTGATGATAGCATGATCGGTCAGCTCAGCAATGCTGGAGCCAACAGCCAGAGCGGTACCCTTGGCAACGATAATTTCGGTGCCCTCTTCGGTCTCATTCAGAACCAGAGCGCCGCGGACCTTCTCCTGGAAGGAGTCCATATCGTTGAAGTTGTCCAGCTTCAGGAAGGGATCGGTGAAGTCGGTTTCAAACTCCAGGACTCTGGTGCCCAGGTGGATGGAGGAACCGTTAGCGATCAGGATATAGCTGTCATCAGCAGCCTGAGTATCGGTATCAACGTGATCAGTCAGCTTCATCCAGGCAGCGCGGGTAGCATCCACGTCTTCAGACTCAGCAACAATCACATTCTCAGTAGCGGTGGGATTACCGGTGAAGTTGTAAACAGTAGAAGCAGTGCCGTCCTCATCAGTGATGTTGACGTTGACGGTAGCGGACTCAAAGTCCAGAGCATCATCCAGCCAGGGATTGCCCAGGGTGGGAGTCTGAGTCAGAGAAGTGTTGATCGTGACAGAATGTGCGCGCTCCTCAACATCCAGAGAGCCAACATTCTTCATCTTAGCAGACACAGTAACCTCAGAAGCATCCAGCTTCACACCATTGGGAACATAGATCTCAGCGGTGTAATCGTCATAGACGGTAGCGGAAACAGCCTTGTCATCCTTAGCTTCGCCGGATTCGACGGCCAGCCAGAACTTCAGAGCCTCATCCTCGGTAGCGCCGCAGCAGGAGCAGACGCCGTCAACGAAATCGTGACCGGTGCCGTCGTCTTCCAGAGTATCCTCAGTGCCGCAGCCATTGGCGCATTCCACAGTGGAATCACCCACGCAGGTGCAGTGCTTAAAGTCATGGCCCAGAGCGGGGATCACATCCTGTTCAGTCAGGATCTCACCACAGACAGAGCACTTTGCGCCGTCGGTCAGACCGGTCTCGGTGCAAGTGGCAGCCTTGCCGGGAATAACCTCGGAGATGTGATCATCATCAGCGCACAGGATATGGCTGGGATCGCGATCACAGATGTTGTCGTTATTCTCATCGATATGACCCAGAGCCTCAGCAACAATCCACTTCTCGTAATCACAGACATCGCAGACCACATACCAGCCGCCATCTTCAGTACAGGTGGGATCCTTTGCGCGTTCAGCGCCAAGCACGTGAACTTCCTTAGCATCCACCCAAACGCCGCAGTCTTCGCAATACTCACGATGATAATCATCATCCAGCACCTCAAAGGCGGTGTCATGATGTCTGCAGTAGTCACGGTCGCCGGCAGAGCTGGAAGAACCGGAAGAAGCAGGCTTCTTCTCCTCTTCGACGACGATCTCATCGACCTCGTCCAGATCCTCGCCGTTGACGGTAGCATCCTCGGCATCCATGGTAACAATGGTGGTACCCACAGAAGCCTTGGCCTTGACATTGTTAGCGCCCTTAATGACGATCACAACATCTTCAGCGTTGTCCATCTCGGTCACGTCGATCTCGGTGTCGTCACCGGTGATGACGGCAGAGACAGCGCCCTTACCGGACAGAGCGACATCCAGACCTTCGCCAACAACCAGAACGATACCGTCTTCATCGATCTCATACTCACCGTCTTCGGTGATGTAGCCAACGATAGCCTTGTTCAGCAGAGAGACCATCTGAGCGCGGGTGATATTAGCCAGAGGCTGCAGGGTGGTGGCAGTGACGCCGCCAACATAGCCCAGGTTCACCAGAGCGTTGGTGTACTCCTTGGCATAGACGGGAACCTCGCGAGCGTCATCAAAGACCTTGTCGCAAGCATCCTGGCCTTCAACGCCCAGAGCACGGCAGAACATGGTGAACATATCGGCACGGGTCAGGTAAGCGCCGGTGCCGAAGGTGTCAGCGCCGGTGCCGTTGATGATGCCGGCAGCATAGCACTTGGCAATGCCGTCAACATACCACTGGCCAGCAGCAACATCCTTGAAGAAGCTGACATCAGCAGTCTTCTCCAGCTTCAGCAGGCGGGCAAAGATAGCAGCAGCCTGCTCACGGGTCAGCAGACCATCGGGATCGAACAGATCAGCGCCGTTGGCATCCTTGCCAACGCCGTTGACGATGCCCTTGTCGGACCATGCATAGATGGCGTCTTCAGCCCAATGGCCGGCAACGTCAGCATAGGTAACACCGGCAAAAGCCATGGTGGGCAGCATAGCCACCAGCATGCAAACAGTCAGCAGGCATGCAAAGAAACGCTTTTTCATGTGTACATTCCTCCTAAATTCTTGTAAAAATAGGAAGCATTCCGCCTGCCGCTTGCAAGCCCGAATGCATCGAACCCTACGCACATGGGAAACCGGTACTTCCGATGTGCGCAAAACTCGATCCTATTGATACTTATATATGGTTTTATTATACCGTTTTTCAAATCTTTGTCAATAACTTGGGTTAATACAAATCCATACATTTCCACCTTTTTTTCAGACTGGTTTATACATACTGCAATCATCTCTATGTGCTATCCATTCTGTATATGCATTCTCCCCATTCTGTCCAATGGACATTTCCGTGTCCGCCGCTTACAGTATATGAAATCGGAAGAAAGGATGTGACACTTACGGACGAGCTTACCCTGTGCGCCGCCGACCCGCAGACCTTCGGGCGGCGGTATCTGAGCCACTATTTCACCTGTCCCTCCCCCTCCTTCCACAGGACCCTGTGCCGTCTGTGGAAAAAGCAGGTGATGAAGGGCAAAACGCCCTCCCCCGACGCTCTGCCCGAGCTGCTTTCCGCCCCCGGCTGCAGGCTGGCGCTGGCGGCGCCCCGGGGACACGCCAAATCCACCGTGATGAGCCTGCAGAACGTGCTCCACGCCGCCCTGTTCGGCTATAAAAAATACATTCTGCTGATTTCCGACACTGAAAGTCAGGCCACCGCCTTTCTGGACTGTATCAAGACCGAACTGGAGGAAAACGAGACCCTCATCGCCGATTTCGGTAATCAGAAGGGCAAAGTTTGGAAAAACAGCGTGATTCTACTGCAAAACGGCTGCCGCATCGACGCGGTGGGCTCAGGGCAGAAGCTCCGCGGCCGCCGCCACGGGGCGCGGCGACCCGACCTGATCATGCTGGACGACATCGAAAACGATCAGGAGGTGCTGTCTGCCGACGGGCGGCGCAAGCTGGAGCGGTGGTTTTTCGGCGCGGTGAGCAAGGCGGGCGACCGGTACACCGACATCGTCTGCATCGGCACGGTGCTGCACCACGACAGTCTGCTGGTGCATCTGCTGGAAAACCCCGCCTACCGCAGCGTCCGCTGGCAGGCCATCGAGCGGTTCTCCCAAAGCCCGCTGTGGGAGGAATGGCGTGTCCTCTACACCAATCTTTCGGACGAGCGGCGGGACAAGCGGGCGCTGGCCTTTTTCCGCAAGCACCGCCGCAAGATGCTGGAGGGCACCAAGGTGCTCTGGCCCCAGAAGCTGCCCTATTACGATTTGATGTGCATGATGGTCAGCGAGGGAGAAAGCGCCTTCTGGCAGGAGATGCAGAACCAGCCTCAGGACCCCGCCGCCTGCCTGTTTCCCCGGGAGTGGCTGCAGTTTTATGACAAGGAGGCCATGGATTTTTCCACCGGCTTCCGGTTTTACGGCTACTGCGACCCCAGTCTGGGCAAGAGCGTGGACTCCGACTTTTCGGCCATCCTTACACTGGCAAAACAGGAGCAGACCGGCCTGTTGTTCGTGCTGGATGCCGACCTGCAGCGGCGGCACCCCGATGCCATCATTCGGGATGTGCTGGACAAGGCCCGCTGGCTCAGGCGGGCGTTTGGCGGGCAGTACACCGCCTTCGGTGCCGAGACCAACCAGTTCCAGTGGTTCCTCAAGGAGCGGCTTGCCGCCGAGAGCGCCGCACAGGGAGTCTATCTGCCCATCACCGAGGTGCGTGCCGCCTCCGACAAGGTTTTGCGCATCCAGTCGCTGCAGCCCGACATCCGCAACGGCTATCTTCGGTTCTGCCGGGACCAGACCGAGCTTTTGCGCCAGCTGGAGCAGTTCCCGCTGGGGCGGCACGACGACGGCCCCGACGCGCTGGAGGGCGCGGTGCGCCTGTGCAAGCAGGGCCCCCGGCTGAGCACCGCAAAGCTGTGGGCGTGACAGGGCAACCTGCACCGAATATGTCATTCTGAGGCCACAAGCCGAAGAATCTCCCCTTTTCAAGCGCAGATGATCGTTTGGGGAGATCCTTCGCTTCGCTCAGGGTGACAAGGATAGCGATTCCAACTCGCCCACCCCTGCTGTGCGATGGAAAAAGCTGCTGTGCCGGATCGTTTGATCCTGTGCACAGCAGCTTTTTGCTGTTTGCAAGCGTGCGGTCTTCTATTTCGCTGCTTCGTAACACTGAGAAAAGGCCGGGCGCATATTTTCCATCCCGCCGCGACTGATCCCGTAGCGGGCAGCCAGCCGTTCCCAGTTGTTTTTTACCGTATCTGCGATTTGCTTCACGTTTTTTTCTGCTTCCGACCGGTTCATCCCATAATAAACAGCTGTCTCTATGGCCAGTTCAAAGGATATCGAACTGGAATCCTCACTGACATTCAAGGCCAGATCCTCGCCGTACGGCACCGGGTTCACATCATACATCGGTGACAGTCTCCAGCCAGAGGCCGTCAGCAGAAACCCGTGATTGCGCAAATGATCGTCGGTATTGGAGACTGCCATATTGAACACAATGCGTCTCCACAACTCCGGCAAATCCTTCTTTGGAGCCGCACCGTTTGCCTTCAGAAACGATACCAACTCCAAATAACTGGTTCCATCATCCCCGGATGCTCCATCCACCTTACCCAGCATCGTCATAGCCGATGCAAAATGCACCCTGCGCCCTTCCGTCCTGTCAAAGCGTTTCACCAGAAAGGTACTGCCCAGCTTTGAAAATGTCTCCAGCCGCGACTCCGGAACATCCAGTCCACATAGGCGCGCCAAGTCATGGACGACCTTTTCCCACGCGCCGGTGTTGTGCTCGTCATTTCTGGATGGAAATTTTGCGATCCACAAAGACCCATCCACATCCTGCACGGTAGCCTTCGGTCTGGCGCCCCCCAGCGAGGAGCCCGGACGAATCAATTGCGCCAGCCACTTTTCTTCCAGCGCGTTCTCATCTTTTTCAAACTCACGGGAGGCTTCTTCCAGACTGCGCAGCGTCGCCCAGGGAGGTGCCGCCGTTTCCCGGTCATCTGATAAAAACGCACCACCTTCCTCAAGCGAAAATCGGATGGCACCCATACGTGTCTCATCATAAACACCTAAAAGATAGTCGCTGTCCAGAAGCTTGCGGGGTTTTCTTCCTTCCTTATCCGCCAGAAGTTTTTCCCGCCGCATCATCAGCATACGACCCCAGCGGTCCGGCGAAGAATCTGCAAAAAGACCGAACGCCGTTTTATTGATCGGATACTGCCGCCCCCGATAAAGCGCCAAATCCGGATCAAGCACATACGGGAATCTGCTGCCGGTCAACCATGCTTCATCATAAGCAAAGGCATAATGCTCCTTCCCGTGTCCCTGCTCAACATAAAGACTCCCCAGCTTCACTGGTTCCATCCCACTCCAGTTCTCATATACATATATAGTTTTCTGCATCGTCAGCCCTCCTGTTTCGGTGCGCGTTTCCGAACCGTCAGATTCAGATCCTGCAGCCGTCTGCCCAGTTCGTCATCTCTGGCGATCTGCAGAAGGTCGGCATCCATGCCGTTCAGTGCGTGAAGGACGGCTGCATAACTGCCCATGGACACCGAGGGGCTGCCCTTTTCGATACTGATCAATGTCATTCTGCTGATGCCTGCTCGTTCCGACACCAACTCGGCAGACAGCTGTCTCCGCAGCCGTGCCAGCCGGATCTGTGTTCCCATTTGGCTCAGGATCGCCCGCGTCTTGGGCAGCAGTACAATCGCTTTCTTGCTCACATCAGTCGCCTCCTCATTAATGTATATAATTATATGCAAATATCGTATTTTTGTCAATTTTTATTTACATTATTAAAATTTCACCTCCCTGTAGAGCAAAGGCTTCATCAGGAGAGGATGCTTTGTAATATTGACATTGGGCAGCAGACTGATCATTGATTCGTCAGTCTGCCTCCCGCGGGACCATGCATACATCCCTATTTTGCCACATCATATGCGTCTATGCGTAAATCCACGGAAACGTTCTGCCCGTACGACCCTTATTTTCAATCATTACCGACACAGATTTTACGCACAGGAAGCTGAAGAAAAGAAGTACCATGAATATCCCCGGTCCGAGAAAACGCTATTCTGCATCCGCCGGCAGGAAATCAACCGGCTGAACGCTTCTGAGGCTTTCTTCCGTTCCCGCATCCATGCAGTTCAACGGGACAACACGCCCGTTGGAGGCGTAATGCACCTCGCGCCGCTCTCAGGCATCCTCATTTTTTGCACAATTTCCAAAAATTAAGCATAGACTAATTATAGAACGTATGCTAAAATAAGCTTGTATTAAGAAAAGATGACCGAAAGGGTGTTCCTATGGCACGGATCAACAAATCGACCCTGACCAAGCTGGAGATCATTCGCGTGGCCTCCCGTATGTTTCTGGAAAAAGGCTACTCCGCCACTACCATCAAGGCCATCAGCAGTGAGTTGGAGATGAGCACAGGCAATCTGACCTTCTATTTTCCCTCCAAGGAGCATCTGCTGGCGGCGCTGGTGGAAACGCTGGGCTCCTTCCAGTGGGAGCTGATGTCCCGTGAGGCCGACGAGGGGCTGAGTTCCCTGATGGCCATCTGTCTGGAGCTGGCGGCCATGGCGGCCATGTGCGAGGACAACGCAGTAGCCAAAGATTTTTATCTTTCCACCTACACCAGCCCCATAACACTGGAGATCATCCGTAAAAATGATGCCCACCGGGCAATGCAGGTTTTTTGCGGTGCGCTTCCCCACTGGACGGAGGACAACTTCCGCGAGGCGGAGGTGCTGGTCTCGGGCATTGAATACGCCACTCTGATGACCACCGAAAACGGGCCGTCGCTGGAGGCCCGCATCGCCGGAGCGCTGAACCACATCATGCTGATCTACGAGATCCCGGAAGAGACAAGACGGCTGAAGATCGGACGGGTGCTGGCCATGGATTATCGCAGGATCGGCAGCCGGGTCTTCCGTGATTTTCTCGATTTTGTAGAACAGAACAACGAGCAGGCCATTGAGGCGCTGCTTTCCCGCCGTAAGTAACCCCTACAGGAGGAACCAATATGAAAAAGAGAGTTTTGAGTGTGTTTCTGGCGCTGGCACTGGTGACAGGACTGCTGCCCGGCACGGCTTTGGCCACCGAATGTGCCCATGAGACCCTGGAATGCTCGAAGGACAACGCCCAGCACTGGACGACCTGCGTTGACTGCGGTGCGGTTGTTGACTGGGAAAGCCATTACGATGAAGCCGGCGGTGATGGTATGTGTGATGTCTGCGCCATCCCCATCAACGCAGAAGGATATTGCGTCCATGACGAAGCAAGCGCATGGGACGGCGAGACGCCGGACTATGGAGATCATTGGATGACCTGTTCCTTTTGCGGCGGCTACTGGGAAGGTCATTATGACAATACCGGTGACGACGGCAAGTGTGATGTCTGCGCCATCCCCATCGACGAAGAAGGATATTGCGTCCACGACGGCGAGGGAAAATGGGACCGCGAGACGCTGGACTATGGAGGTCATTGGATGACCTGTTCCATCTGCGGCGGCTACCGGGAAGGTCATTACGACGAAAACGACGACGGCAAGTGTGATGGCTGCGACATCCTTATCGATGAAAATAACCAGTGCGCCCATGACGAAGAAGCATGGAACGGTGATCAGAACAGTACCGGGCACCATATGACCTGCTCTATCTGCGGCGGTTACTGGGAAGACCATTACGACGAGAACGGCGACGGCACGTGCGATGTTTGCGGCGCTGAAATAACCGTCATCAACATTCCCCTTCAGCTCAAGGCGGTCAATGCCGAAGGGGAAGTCATTACCGACACTTTGGATGTCATGCTTTCCCCCGCCGAAAGCGATAATTCCATCTGGCTTGCCAACACTGCAGAAAATTATAGCAATGTCTATGCGGTTGCCATCGGTGAAAACCGGCTGCACGGCTGGGATCTCTACCCCTCCGGCTACCTTAAACCTACCGAAGAGGTGACTTTTACCGTTAATGCCAAAGGCAATGTGACCATCACCAGCGGCAACGCTACGGTGGAAACCACCGATACCATGACCTATATCGTCATTACACTGACGGCTGACACCGAGAGCGGCGGCGGTGAGGGGGAAGGCGGCGAGACACCGCCCTCCGGCTCCGTCACCATTTTGGGCAGCGCGGTTGTGGGCCAGACCCTGACCGCCCAGACATCCGGCTTTGATCCCGGGGCCGAGCTGAGCTACCAGTGGTGGAAGTCTGTGGAAGACCGCGTTAAAATCGAGGGTGCCACAGAAAGCACCTACACACTGACGGAAAAGGAACTGCACTGGGCGATCTACTGCGTGGTCAACGGCGTGGAAAGCGATCATGCGGGGCCGGTCGAGGCTCCCGCCGCCCATTCGGTCAGCGTCTCGGCGGTGGATGCCGCAGACAGCGGGGTTCTTGAAGGTGCCTCCATGCAGGTGGTTGATTCCAATGGCGATGTTTGGGAGGAATGGACTTCCACCAGCGTACCCTATGAAGTTACCGGCCTGAAAACCGGCGAAGCATACACCGTGCTAACAGTCGTGGCGCCCTCTGGCTATCTCCTTCCCGCTGCCATAGATTTTGAGATCGAAGAAGACGGCGACCTCGTCATCGGCGACAACGTGTCCGAATCGGGAACGATTCAGGTGGCGTTTACCATGACAACAGTCAGCATCTCGGCGGTGGATGCCGAAAACGGCGCAGATCTGGCAGGTGCCACCCTGCAGGTGGTTGATTCCAATGGCGATGTTTGTGACGAATGGACTTCCACCAGCGTACCCCATGAGATTATCGGCCTGAAAACCGGCGAAGCATATACCCTGAGAGCCGATACAGCTCCCGATGGCTATGCCATCCCCGACGAGACATCTTTCTCCATCCGCGAGGACGGCAACATCGTCACCACCGGTCCCGCCACCATGGAGGGTGTCCTTCTGGTCATATTTGAGCGATATACCATCACCATCGACGATCCCATCGGAAACGGCACGATCACAGCCGATAAAGACACTGCCGCCGCAGGGGAGACCGTCACCCTGACCATCACACCTGGCGCGGGTTATGTACTGAGGAGTATCACCATCAACGGAGCAGAGGATGAGAAGGTTCTCGGCAAGACGGAAGTCACCTTCACCATGCCTGCGGAAGATGTGTCTGTTTCGGCTCGTTTCCAGCAAGGCATTGCCATTTATTTTGACAACACCGACTCCGGCTGGACAAATGTACTCTACTTTGAAGGCTTTGGCTACGATCAGGGCTTAGGCCTTGGCAACAACCTTTACGGATTTATCGTTCCCGGTGACACCCCCGTAGCCTTCACCAACTATATGCTGGGCATGTCTTCAGAATTGTACCCCGAGGGTTATTATTCCACCGAACCGTTCACCCCCGAAAGCGGCAGGACCTACCGCAGCAGCGATTTCCGGACCATCCATGTAGCCACCGTGGATGATCAGCTGACCGTTACAGCTACGCCGGCGGGTGCAAATCCGGCGGTAAAGATGCTGGTGATCGTCGCGGGCTTTACCAGCGGACCGACGGGCGGGCAGCTGGTGGATTGCCGGACTCTGGAAGCTGCCACCGGCTCGGCAACAACACCCCGCACGGTCTCAGGCGATTACCTTGAGCTCTTCTTTGTGGATCCCGTCACCTACGCGCCCATCTTCTGCAGCGTCATACAGTAACCGAAACCTCATAAAACCGGCGTCCTGCCCGACCTTTGGTCAGAGCAGGACGCCATCTTCTTTTTTTCTAATTTTCTAAAAATTTATTCCACACCTGAAGTCCGCTCCAAGGCTTGTCTGTTTGCTGAAAATATGCTAAATTAGTACCATCCGAACAACATTTTCCCGTAAAGGAGTCGATTATCATGGCATCCAAGGTTTATTTTACCGATTTTTCCTGCAGAAAAGAAAATATTCCCGAAAAATTCCGCCGTCTGCTGATCACCGCCGGCATCAAGGACATTGATTTTGCCAAAAAGTTTACCTGCATCAAGCTGCACATGGGCGAACCGGGCAACATGGCCTATCTCCGTCCCCAGTACGCCAAGGCACTGGCTGATCTCATCAAGGAGCTGGGCGGCAAGCCCTTCCTGTCCGACGCCAACACCCTGTATGTGGGCCGCCGCAAGGAGGCGCTGGAGCATCTGGACTCGGCCTATGAAAACGGCTTCTCCCCCTTCTCCACCGGCTGTCACGTGATCATCGCCGACGGCCTCAAGGGCACCGACGAGGCTCTGGTTCCCGTGGAGGGCGGCGAGTACGTCAAGGAGGCCAAGATCGGCCGCGCCTTTATGGATGCCGACGTGTTTATCTCCCTGAGCCACTTCAAGGGTCACTGCTCCACCGGCTTCGGCGGTTGCCTGAAGAACATCGGCATGGGCTGCGGCTCCCGCGCCGGCAAGATGGAGATGCACTCCGCCGGCAAGCCCACCGTCAAGACCGCCAAGTGCGTTGGCTGCCGCGTGTGCGCCAAGAACTGCGCCCACGGCGCCATCACCTTTGACGAGGGCAAGGCCAACATCAACCATGACGTGTGCGTAGGCTGCGGAAGATGCATCGCCGTCTGTCCCATGGACGCTGTGGTGGCCAGCTGGGACGAGGCCCGCGCCGTGCTCAACTGCAAGATCGCCGAGTACACCAAGGCGGTGGTGGACGGCCGTCCCACCTTCCACATCAACATCGTTGCCGACGTGTCCCCCAACTGCGACTGCGAGGACTGCAACGATCTGCCCATCACCCCCGATGTGGGTATGTTCGCCTCCTTTGACCCCATCGCTCTGGATCAGGCCTGCGTGGACGCTGTCAACGCACAGGAGGTCAACAAGGGCTCCATTCTGGACGAGATCGCCCGGGATGCAGGTCTGGAGGCTCCCCGCGGTGACCACTTCAAGATGATCCATCCCGACACCTGCTGGCAGGCCGGTCTGGAACACGGCGAAAAGCTGGGTCTGGGCACCCGCGAGTACGAGCTGGTGAAGATCTGATCGCTAACTGATGAAAAAATCCACCCTGACGCTCCAATGTTGTTGGAGTACAGGGTGGATTTCTTTTGTTTTTGGCGTTTGGGGAGGTTACTGGGGCAAAAATGCCTTTTCCAGGCCCTGCGGCGCGGGATGTTCACAGGATTCCACGCAGAAAATCTTCAGATTCCCCATCAGACCGGCGGTGTTGTCCAGCTGCGCGGTCAGGGATCGGGTCTCTCCCGCGTCAAGGTTCTCCACCGCCAGCGGTACCATGCAGACAAACTGTTCCTGCGCCGTATAGGCCGCCAGCCAGAGGACAAAATCCCCCTCCATGGCAACCTTGGTCACCGACACCGTCACCTGACAGACACCAGCGGGAATGTCGTTCCGGGGCGCGCCTGCCTCGTCTGCCACGGCAATGCTGTTGATGCGGCAGCGGATGGCAGGATCGGGCAGGGTGTCAGGCACGCCGCAGCGGCTGCAATGACCGGTGATCGTGCCGTCCCCGTTGGTGCGGTAGTCCGTGAAATCGTGCCCCAGCGCATCCACCTCGTCTCCCACATAGCTGTCCCCGCAGACGGTGCAGGTGTAGGTGGTGTAGCCCTGTTCCGTACAGGTGGGCGGGGTGACGGCGGCTTCATAGGTGTGGTTAACAGCCTCGGTGTAATCACTTTCATAGCTGTAGTGACACGCCGAACAGCGGTAGAGTGTATATCCACCCGCCGTACAGGAAGGGGGCGTAACCGTGCTCTCATAGCGGTGTCCGCAGTCCGCAACGGTGCGCGCTTCATAGGTGTACCCCTCGCGCAGGAATTCCACAAAGGCTTCTGCCATCATAGCGTGACCTTTCGTTCCGGGATGGATACCGTCACCCCCGAAATCATCCACGTTGTTGTCTTCCTCGCTATGATAGTACATTCCGCTGTACAGATTGAGATCCAAAACAGGGATTTCGTAGTGGGAACAGACCTCCATAATGGCAGTACAGTATTGCCGCAGGGTATACCCAAAGACATTGACCTTGTCCTGATTCCAATCTTTTGCGGTGGTAACCGACTTGTTGTAACTGGTAATAACAGGCGTTGCAAAGACAAACTGAATGTGTTCACAGCCCTCGGTTTTCTGCAATTCCCGGATCCGTTCACACCACATCTTTGCCGCGCCGTAGATTGTCGTGGTATCATCGGTGCCGAACTCACCCAAATCGTAATAAGTCAGCGACTCGTCATATTTGAGTTTCCCCTGATATGTTCCGTTGACAACACCGTTATCCCAATCGTTGACCCCCAGGAAAATGGTTACCACATCCACCTTCCGCTGTTTCAACAGTTCTGCAGTCATCAGCGCACCAAACTTGTTTGGCAGATGACCGCCGGGGCACAGCACAGCACCACTGGTTCCGCTGTTGATAGTTGTCATCCCCAGTTCCTGTGCAACAAGGTCATGGTACCGTTCTCCGGAATCAACGCCTGTACCATTCGTCAGACTGTCGCCAATAGTCATGAGGATTTTCCCCTGATAAAAATCCTCTGCTACCGGATCAGATATCATGATTTTGCCGGAATCACCGGAAATACGGGTGTCGCGGTACCGGTTCTCGCCGCAAACGGTGCAGGTGCTCCGGTCTTTTCCCTCGGCATCGCAGACGGGAGCGGTCAGTTCCACCCATTCCCCGTAGCTGTGTCCGACGGCATCCACCTCGTCTCCCGCATAGCTGTCCCCGCAGACGGTACAGGTGTAGGTGGTGTACCCCTGCTCCGTGCAGGTGGGTGGAGTGACAGCAGGAATGTAGCTGTGCGTATCGTTTGGCTCCGCCATACGGCTCTCCGCGGCAGAGCAGATGGAGCAGATGCGCTGCTGTTCTCCTGGGGTGCAGGAGGGCCAGGTGGTGGTGATCCAGCTTCCAAAGGTATGTTCATGGTCATTTCGCAGATGATTCTGCAACAGTACATTCGCCATCGCACTGGCCATCATTTCATGGCCCTTTACCCCGGGATGCACACCATCGCCGCCGAATACTGCGGTATTCTGATCCTCTGCATCCACATAGTACATGCCGCTCAGCAGATTCAAATCGATCACCGGCACCTCATAAAGTTCTGCCACCTCGATAATCGCGTTGCATATATCGCGCAGGGTATAACCGTGAACATTTTTCTTGGACTGATCCCAGTCACGGGCAGAGGTCACAGAATTGTTCCAGGAAGTGATCACCGGTGTCGTGAAATAGAACTGGGCACTGCTCAGACTGTCGGTTTTCCGGAGTTCCGCAATCCGCTGGCACCACATTCTCGCCGCACCGTAAATGGTGGAAGTATCTGTAGTGTTGATGTCGCCCAGCTTATAGTAGTCCCCTGCCGCATTGCAGAAGTCATTGATGCCCATGGCAATGGTGACAACATCCGCCCCCTGCAGATGGTCCTCGGTGAGCCGCCTGATATTGCAGACCCGGCTTCCATCGGTGCAAAGCGTCGTGCCGCTGTCCCCGAGGCGAATGTAGTTCATGCCCAGCCGCTGAGCCAGCAGTGTGACATAGTCGGTTTCATCCTTGGTTACGCCATAGGCCGCGGTGATGCTGTCGCCAACACAGGCGATGGTCTTCCCCGCAAGGGGCTCCTGCTCCTCGGGCTCCGACTGCAAAATGATCTGCGAAACAGCCGGATCTCCGGTCATGATTTCGCTTTCTGCCCCTTCTTGCTGTGCAAACACCGGAACTGCGGTCTGCGGCAGTGCGGAAACCAGCATCAACAGCGCCAGCAAAAGGCTGGTGATTCTTGTTTTTCCTGTATCTTTCATAAACAACCTCCCAGAATGCGGGATTTGGATGGATTTCGTAATATTTTATTTTATCATAGAGAGTCGTACGCTGTCAAAAGCGGAAAAAAGCCTCCGGCATCCAAGGATGCCGGAGGCTTGCGCTTGTTATGCTGTTATTCAGCGGGATCTTACAGCGGTGCGTATGCGCTGTCAAGGAAGAACACCTTTACCTCGTCGCACACCCGCACGGCGTCATCGAAGGAGATATCTCCCTCGATGTAGTCCACCACCTGAACGGCCTTCATCTGACCGCCGTTGTAACCGGCGATGATGACGCACTTCAGGTCATCGGGGATATAATCCATGGTGATGCTGTTGCGGTTCACCGTAAAGGCGTCGACCTCCTCGGTGTAGCCGCATCCGGCGGTACAGGCCAGCAGTACCTTGCAGCCGTCGCTGTTCCACAGGTACTCCACAGGAATATAGTGCTCATGGGTGCAGGACTCGTTCTCCTCCAGCGCCAGCGAGGTCACCGCATACATACTGAAGTATCTGGCATGGATGACCACATAACCGTCGTGGACTTCGATGTACTCACCGTTGCCGTTGGGGGTCTCGCACAGCTCGTGGATCTCATCCTCGTGGTGACGATAGACCTTGAAGCCCTTGCGGCCGTGGGTCTCCACCGGCACGCGGATCTCCAGCAGGCCGTTGGTATCGGCAAGTGCTTCCGCAGGCTGTTCACCTTCCTGCCGCTCAATTTTGATGTCCAGGAACACATAGTCACGGTCGTCTTCTTCATCCTGACCGTCCTGCTTCTTGGCCTGCTCCTTGATGGCCTTCTGTGCCTCTTTCTGGGCCTTTTTATCCTCTTCCGGCGCATCTTCTTCGGTGATATCCTCGGTCTTGCCCACCGTCATGGTGACGGTGACACTGGTATCCTCCGCATGATGCTGATCGGCGATCACATCCAGACCGCCCACCACGATATCGTTGCCCTCCTCATCGGGCACCACCAGTTCGGCGCGCACATTGTGCTCGGGCATCTCGATGGGCTTGATCTTTCCGTCGGCGCGGATCTCCACCATGGTGGTGGTGACTCTGCCGTCCTTGTCCTCGGCGATCAGGTTATAGATGCCGGCGGGCAGTTCGTCGATCTCATAATAGCCCTCTTCGTCGGTTTCCAGTTCCCGAATGATCAGATTACCCTGTTTCAGTGCCATCTTGATCCGGTGACCGGGTCTGCCGCCGCCGTGGAGGTGGATATGACCGTAAACGTGGTGCTTATCCTTGTGCCACTGGGCTTCCAGAACCAGGTTTTCCTCCACGGTATCGGTGTCGAAGTCCCAGATCTGGTCGTCACCATTGCGCACCCAGCCGCCGAAGCGGTGGTTCTTACGCACAGGCTCTTCGGGCTCTTCCAGCAGACCACCGGGGGCGACCTTCTGCGCCCCGGGCACAGGCACGCCGCCGTTGGTATCAAAGGTGACGATATACTGCAGAACCGTCTGGCAGGAATCGCAAGCACCGTCTGCATCTGCATCGTCATGGGGAATCACGGGGATCACAGTCTGTGCAACGGTGATTTCACCGCAGACGGTACACTTTTTGCCGTCGGTCATACCAGTGGCGGTACAAGTCGCGGGAGTGCCGGCAACGGTCTCCTCCTTGTGACCCTGCATGGGGATAGTTTCCTGTTTCACGGTGATCTCACCGCAAACGGTACATTTCTTGCCATCCGTCAGGCCGTCCACCGTACAGGTTGCGGGCGTGCCTGCAACAGTCTCCTCGGTATGGGGCAGTTTGTCCAGCACGGTCTGGGCTTCCAGAACCTCGCCGCAGACACTGCACTTCTTACCGTCGCTCATACCGGTGGCGGTACAGGTTGCCGCGTAGCCGGCAATGGTTTCCTCGGTGTGGGGCAATTTGTCCAGCACGGTCTGGGCTTCCAGAACCTCACCGCAGACAGAGCACTGCTTACCGTCGCTCAGGCCGGTGGTGGTGCAGGTTGCCGCGTAGCCGTCAATGGTTTCCTCGGTATGAGGCAGTTTGTCCAGCACGGTCTGGGCTTCCAGAACCTCGCCGCAGACAGAGCACTTCTTACCGTCACTCATACCGGTGGCGGTACAGCTGGCGGGCGTGCCTGCAACAGTCTCCTCCTTGTGACCCTGCGCGGGAATGGTTTCCTGTTTCACAGTAATTTCACCGCAGACAGTACATTTCTTACCATCCGTCAGGCCATCGGTGGTGCAGGTTGCCCCGTAGCCGTTAATGGTCTCCTCGGTGTGAGGCAGTTTATCCAGCACAGTCTGGGCTTCCAGAACCTCGCCGCAAACGCCGCACTTCTTGCCGTCGCTCATACCGGTGGCGGTACAGCTGGCAGGAGTGCCTGCAACAGTCTCCTCCCTGTGACCATGCGCGGGGATGGTTTCCTGTTTCACGGTGACTTCACCGCAGACGGTACATTTCTTGCCCTCGGTCAAACCATCGGTGGTGCAGGTTGCCCCGTAGCCATCAATGGTCTCCTCGGTATGGGGCAGTTTGTCCAGCACGCTCTGGCCTTCCAGAATCTCACCGCAGACGGTACATTTCTTGCCGTCGGTTAGACCGGTGGAAGTACAGCTGGCGGGAGTGCCTGCAACAGTCTCCTCCCTGTGGCCCTGTGCGGGGATGGTTTCCTGTGCCACGGTGATTTCGCCGCAGACGGTACATTTCTTACCCTCGGTCAGACCGGTGGAAGTACAGCTGGCGGGAGTACCGGCAACGATCTCCTCCTTGTGCCCCTGTGCGGGGATGGTTTCCTGTTTCACGGTGACTTCACCGCAAACGGTACATTTCTTGCCATCCGTCAGGCCGTCCACCGTACAGCTGGCGGGTGTGCCGGTGATGACTTCCTCGGTGTGGGGCAGTTTGTCCAGCACGGTCTGGGCTTCCAGAACTTCACCGCAGACAGAGCACTGCTTACCGTCGCTCATACCGGTGGCGGTACAGCTGGCGGGCATGCCTGCAATGACTTCCTCCCTGTGACCCTGCGCGGGGATGGTTTCCTGTTTCACGGTGACTTCACCGCAGACGGTACATTTCTTGCCCTCGGTCAAACCATCGGTGGTGCAGGTTGCCCCGTAGCCATCAATGGTCTCCTCGGTATGAGGCAGTTTGTCCAGCACAGTCTGGGCTTCCAGAACCTCGCCGCAGACAGAACACTTCTTGCCGTCGCTCATACCGGTGGCGGTACAAGTGGCCGCATAACCGGCAACAATCTCCACCTGATGGCCTCTGGCCTGGGCTTCCACCGCACCGCACACAGTGCAGGTGCGCTGTTCGGTACAGGCGGCGTCGCCCCAGGTGTGGTCGGCGCAGGTTTTGAAAATCACCGTTACGCTGTCGCCAAAGACCTCCTCACCCTGCGCCACCTGAGACACATAGGCGTTGATGGACACCGTCACCTGCTCCCGCTCATCATCAATGTCGAATGCATGAGCGCCGATATTGCGGATGCCACTGCCCACAGTGACCGTGGTCAGACCGCCGGAGGTCTGGAATGCCCATTCTCCGATGGAAGTAACGCCGTCGGGGATCTGAACGGTGCCCAGACCCATGCAGTACTGGAAGGCGTGGTCGCCGATGGTCTCCAGCGTGGAGGGCAGGGTCAGACCGCCGGTAAGCTGATAGTTGGAAGCAGACCAGAACGCGCCTGCGCCGATGGAGGTGACGCCCTCTTCCACCACGACCTTGTTGATCTGATCCAGATAATCCAGCCAGGGCTGGCTCTCATACGGATAATCGTACATTTCGCCGGAGCCGGAGAAGGTCAGCGTGCCCTGCTCATCCAGACTCCATGTCATATTGTCGCCGCAGATGCCGGAAATGCCCAGTTCCACTTCGGGCAGGGTCACACTCAGCTTCTGCAGGACAGGATAGGGGTATGCCGCGTCGGGATCCATGCTCCACACATCGGTGAAGTCAAATCCGGCATAGGTGCTCTGTTTCTTCATTTCGGCAGGCGTGCAGGCGGTGCCGCCCGCCGTACTGTTGTTACCCATACTGGGCAGCGCCTCACGGTTGTCGTAATAAGAATTGGTAATACAACTATTTGTTCGACCTTGGCCAACCAACGCACCCATATGTTGCATGTCACATTCCAAAACAGACAGTTTTCCAAGATTGTATGTGCAGGTCAGCGTGCCGTTCAGTGAGCCCACTACACCACCAACAGTACAGGAAGTCTCATCTCTTCCTTCTTCAATGGCTGCAGTGACAGTTCCCACATTAAAGCAGTTTTCTACCTGTTCAATTGAGAACGCCGCAATGCCGCCCGCTTCGACTCCCCATGAACCAGTAGCCGTAACCGTACCGGTATTGACAGCCTGCTGTACAATATCACAAGTGCCGCAAATACCACCAGCCCTGACACTGATATCACCCAGCGCCTCTACAGTACCGGTATTGACACAGCGACTCACGGTATCTGCATGGGCTGTGATACCTCCTGCATGGGCATAAGTCGATGTGGAAGAGATATTTCCGCTGTTTTCACAATCTGTAATGGTGCCGGTGCTCATGCCAGCGATACCACCAGCACCATCGCCGTACATACCGCTACCTGCAACCTCGATGGTACCACTGTTACTGCAGTTTTCAACAGGCGTATTTGCAGCATAACCCACAATGCCGCCTACATGACTGTCGCCCTCCATATTGCACGTAACACACTTGATGTTGGTAGCACTGGTGCATCCGGTGATGGTGCTGCTTTGTGCCTCGGCGCAGATGCCGCTGAAATAGCCCGACATGGGAACCGTGGCTGTGATGCTGCCCGAAACGGTACAATCTTCCACCGTACCACACATCACACCGGCCAGACCGCCCACAAAAGCTACCGCAGATTCAGAGTCGGTGACTGTTACGGTCAGATCTTCCAGCGTGATACTTTTCAGCGTGGCATTCATACAGTAGCCAAACATACCAACGCAAGCCAGATCGCTTTCGATGGTCAGGTTGCTGATCACATACTCATCACCGTCATAGCTGCCGCTAAACTGGCCATTGTTGCCTACCGACATACCGCCGATGGGCACCCACGCCACACCGGTCATGTCGATGTCCGCAATCTGGAGGTAGTGGGCGTGGAGATACTCCCGCACAGCGTCCAGCTGAGCCGGCGTTCCCACCAGATAGGGGTTGGCTTCGGTGCCTTCGCCGCCGGCAAAGATGTCCAGTGCAGGACTCCGCTGCAGGAAAATCACCTGCATACCGGCGGGGAACCGGGTTGCATCAAAGAGAAATGCGTCTCTGTGGTTGTTCACCGTCACCGTTTCCAGCAGGGTGCACTGGGTAAACCCGTCCATGTATCCGCCATCCACACCGCTGGGCAGGGTCAGAGTTTTCAGCGCGGTACAGCAGGCAAAGGCATTGCTGCCCAGACCGGTGATGCCCTCTTCCACCACAACGCTGACAATGGCATCGGCATAGGCCGCCCAGGGCGCACTCTGGGCATCGGTGTAGTCCTTCATGCTGCCGCTGCCGGAGATGGTCAGAACGCCGTCGGCAGTGAGTGTCCATGTGACGCCGGTGCCGCAAGTGCCGTTAAAGGTATTGGTGCGCGTGGTCTTGCAAGTGCCGCACTGCTCCACGAACACATCGTCGGTAGCCTGCCAGCTGTGGCCCAAAGCGGGAATATTCTGCTGGGCCTGCAGGATAACATCGCAGACCGAGCACTTTTTACCGTCGGTGCGGCCCATATTGGTACAGGTAGCCGCCTTTCCGGGGATGATTTCCTCGGTGTGGTCGCCCAGAGGAAGCTCTTCCTGTGTCACGGTGATTTCGCCGCAGACGGTACACTTTTTGCCCTCGGTGAGGCCGGTGGTCTTGCAGGTGGCGGGAACAGCGGGTAGGTTCGTTTCCTTGTGGCCTTGGGCGACGATGACCGTCTGTTCCACCGTGGTTTCGCCGCAGACGGTGCACTTCTTGCCGTCAGACAGACCGTTCACGGTACAGGTGGCGGCGTAACCGGCCACCACCGTTTCGCTGTGGGGCAGCTTGTCCAGCACGGTCTGTGTCTGCAGAACCTCGCCGCAGACGGCGCACTTTTTGCCCTCGGACAGACCGGTGTTTTCGCAGGTGGCAGCCGTGCCGGGGATGATTTCCGCTTCATGTCCCGTTGCGCTGCCCACGTCGGGCTGGGTGTCGCTCTCGCCGCAGCCATAGTCACAGGCTGCCGTCTTGGTGCCGTCGGTGGCACAGGCGGCGTTGCCGTCCGGCACATAATTGGTGAAGCTGTGGTCGGTTTTGCTGTCTGCTTTTACGCGGGTATCGCTCTCCCCGCAGCCAGAATCGCAAAAAGCCGTCTCGGTGCCGTCTGCCAGACAGGTGGCGTTGTTGTCATCGGTATAGGTGGTAAACTGGTGCTCCAGTCGGGTGTTTTCGCAGTCACGGGTATCGGTGGTGTTGCAGCCCAGTGCGCACACCGCCGTTTCGGTGCCGTCTGCGGTGCAGGTGGCATCGTTGTTATAGGTGTAGCTGTCAAAAATATGGTCCAGCTGTGTGTTTTCTGCCCTGCGGACATCGGTGCTGCCGCAGCTGTAGATACACTGGGCGGTTTCGGTGCCATCTGCCAGACAGGTGGCATCCCCGTTGTAAGTATAGGTTTCAAAGGTACATCCGGTTTTTGCGCCGCTTGTCTCGGTATAGGTATGACCGCAGACGTCACAGCCGTATTTCACCGAGCCTTCGCTCTGGCAGGTGGGCGGCGTGACCTCCTGTTCCTCCCACTGGTGGTCGTCCGTCTCGGTTATGCCGCAGTTTTCCCGCAGACAGGTGCGGCAGTGGCTCTCCAGCATGGCATCGGGTGCCGCCGCCCAGTCGGTGAAATCATGGCCATAGGCGGGGATGTCCAGTTCCGCTTCCGCGCCCGACAGCGCATCCTGCACCACGAGGACACCGCCGGTTGCGCAGTCCGGCTCGTCATAGGAGACCTTTTCCAGACAGCGTCCGTCGGCATCCATCACGCCCTGGGGCATGGGACCGTCGGGGGTGATCATCCAGACGGTGTCGAAGTCAAAGGCAGGGAAGTTTGCCTGATCCAGATCGGCGGTAGTGCCGGTAGCCTTGTACAGATTGGCTTCTTCTTTGTAGGTTGCGTATCCGTTGGATACGTTGAGGTTGAACACAGCGCCGCCGTCATAGACGCGGTTGCTGCCGCTGGTCTGAGAACCTCTGGCCGATGCGCCGATGGCAAAGTAGCCATCATACGACTGCAGCTCGATATAACCGTCAAAGCGGCAGTCATACACGTCACCGTCTACCGACATACCGCCCGAGGTAGAACCCAGATCGTGGCTGGTGTGGCACATATAGATCTCAGCATCGCTGTAGCAGCTCTGAATCGTACCGTTGTTTTTACCGGCCACACCTGCCACCTGCGGCTGGCAGGCGCTTGCATAGGAATCCACCTGAATTTCACCGGTGGTCCGGCAGTAGCTGACCGTACCGCTGTTGAAGCCCACAATGCCGCCCACACCGTTGTACATAACATCGGTGCAGGGGACGTTGTCGGCATCGGGCGCGGTATAGCAGCGGGTGATGGTGCCCGAGCTGCTGTTGGCAATGGGGCCGAAATGGTCATAATAATCGTTGCCGCCGGCAAACAGTCTGCTCAGCCGGTGATCCAGCAGCCGCAGCTGCCCGATGGTACCGGCATTATTGTCCACCAGACCGCCCTGACTGCCCTGCAGGGAATCGATGGCATAGCCGTTGCCGTCAAAGGTGCCGGTAAACGCCGCATCGTCTGCGCCCAGCGGCACCCAGCCGCCAAAGGCAATGCCGCCGGCCTCAAAGTCCTCATCGACGTATTCCAGATCGTTCATCAGGGCATAGGATGCTCCCAGATCATATCTTGCGGCATCCAGCTGTGCCTTGGTATAGATGCAATAGGGGTCATCTTCGGTGCCGCCGCCCAGCAGCTGCACCACGCGCTGTGTGGTAACAGCGCCGTACTGCCCGTCGGCATACACAACCGAGCGCACCACTGCATCGCCCTCGACCACAGGCTCGTCGCCCGCTGTATATTCCTGCTGCTCGGACGGATCGGTAGGGTCGCTGCCGTCCAGCGTGTAATAGATTTCGCCCTCACCCGTTGCGGTAAAGGCCAGCTCCACGCTGTCGTCGTGGTAGATGTATACCTTTTCCGATGTTTCCGCAAGGGAAGCCACACTATCGTGGCAGGCAACGGGGATGGGATAACCGTCGTTGATGCCTGTGCTGTCAGCAACCCACGCCGTTCCCGGGCAGGAACCATCATTCATCAGATCTACAAAAGCTGCGCTCTGCATCTCACTGGTAGAATAGCCCAGCGCCTGTGTTGTAGACTTGGTGTACCGGTCGGCATCGTAATAGCAATCCACGGGAACGATGTGATTTCCACTCCAGCCGTAGATGATATCTTCATAGGAGTCGCAATCGCTGCCCATTGCACTGCCCGAAACGGTGAGTGCACCATAGCAATGCTCCACCGTACCTTCGCACTGGCCGATGAAGCCCGCGTTGACATCCTCTTCTTCCGCCCTGCTGGAATAACCGTAAACCGAGCCCGTGCCGCCGCAGTTGCGGACAACGCCGGTGTTGCCGTTGTAATCACAGATCAGGCCGGAGATGTAGTTGCCGTTGACATCGCCGCTGGTAACACAGCTTTCGATCAGGCCATAGTTATCCTGTACCAGCGGGGACTGGGCAACCTCCTGCGTTGCCACGCAGATCAGGCGCTTCACAGTGCCGGTTTCGCTGATGGTCAGAAACAGCGGGCAGGGGGTCTCCACCACACAGCCCATGCCGTCAAGGGTACCCGCAAAGGTACCCGTCGGCTCCCAGCTGCCACCGGTCATATCCAGATCGGCAGCCAGCTGGATGTGCTCCCCTTCAAAGGTGTCGCCTGCGCTGAGCCGCTCCAGAAAATAGGCCAGCTGCCCCTCTGTCTCCATGACATAGGGATCGCTTTGGGTGCCGCTGCCCCCGCCAAAGGCGGTTTCGGCGGTGCCGTCCCACGCAGCCTGTGCCTCCATGGGCAACAGCCCAGAGGATGCCGCTGTCACAAGCAGCACTGCCAGCAGCAGACCCAGTGTGGATTTCCAAAACCGTTTCATACTGTTTCCATCCTTTCGCAAAAGAAGTAAGTCGCGGGCGCTTTTCTGCGCGCCCCGACACAGTCTTCGGTCATTCCGGTGTTTCACCGGTTTTTAAACGCATTGCAAGAGGATATACCTCTACAATTATCATTATACACCACAAATTTCCGAAAGAAAACAGAAACCTGCCGCCAAAGGAGGGTTATTTGCATCCTCTGACGGCAGATTTCTCTCTGTTTTGGACTGTTTCCTCCGGCGGAGGCACGACTCCCCTACCGTTGTCTCCCTGCCTGCTCCCCCGGACGCAAAAAATGCCACCTTCCGGTGGCATTTTTGCTGGATCGGAGACAGGCTCCGTTTGTTTTTTTGCTTACGGCAGCAGCTGGGGATCAAAGGCGATGGAAGGCGCAAACTTGGTATCCATCAGGAAGGCTTTGATCTGTCTGGGCGTACCGTTCTTGTCATAGACCACGGTAAAGTTTCTGCCCGTGCTGTCGATGGTGATGGTCTCGTCCACATAGCTGATACCCAGCATTCTGCCGGCGGTATCATAGACGGCAACCATCACCTTGCCGGTGGCGGTACCGTTGACGGCAAGGGTCAGTGTCACCTTTCCGCTGCCGGAATCCACCGCAGGGCTGCTGATGCCGGGGGGCGGCGGTGCCACAGCTTCCTTCACATGACCGCAGGTGGTGCAGGTGGTGCCGCTGTAGGTATGTGCGCCCTCTGCATCCTTTTTGCCGCAGACCGAGCAGGCCTTCCAGTGCTTTGCAGCATCGGTGGAAACCCAGCCGCCAAAGGTGTGCTCAGGCTTGGTGGTCAGACTGTTCAGGGTGGTGACAGCCTTGCTCTCGGTGAAATACTGGTCACAGACCGTGCACCGGTAGTGGGCGGCCACGCCGTTCTGCATCTGGCTGTCGTTATGGATGACCGGCTGTGCAGGCACCGGATCACCAAAGCTGTGCGCAGCGGTCAGGATGCCGGCACCCATCTTCCATGCGGCCAGATTGGTGATCTCGGTCTGGCAGGACTGCTCGGCGTACAGCTTGTCGCAGGAGCAGAGATAGTAATCCTTCCAGCCGGCGGCGGTACAGGTTGCGGCCTGACCGGTGACCAGGGTCACCGTGGTACCCTGACCGCAGATGTGGGGAGGTTCACCGTTTTCAGCCACATAGTGGATCATCGCCTCGCGGCCCAGATAGGTATAGGTGTCCTCTTGCTTCATCTTCACATTCTGCAGTCCGGCTTCTGCGAAAATCTCATCCTGATGGTCAATGAACCAGTACAGGAATTCCAGCGCAGTGGTGTTTTCGGTGAGCAGGAAGGACATGCCGTTGACAGAGCCCTTGAGCTTCTGTGCAACGCTCTGGACGCTGCGGGCTTCCGCATCGGTCAGGTCGGCCTTCTTCACCTTGAAGTAGTTGGACTCCATCTGCTGGCACGCATCCATGGGATAAGCGGTGAGGTAAATGGAGTGGTCCTCGGTGATGTAGGGGTCACTCATGTTGAAATAAGCATGGTACAGCTCGTCGCCCTGATCGTTCCAGGTCAGATCGGTGTGATAATATTCATTGTCGATCTGCACCTGATTCCATGCATGGGACTGATCCTGGCTGTAGCCGGTGACCACAAAGGACTGGATGCCCACGCGGCGCAGCAGGTACTGCAGTGCCTCGGCATAGCCCTGACACACCGCCAGATGGTTGACCAGCGCGCCGTACGCATCGTGGACATGGGGCTTTTCCAGTGTTTTATCGTACTCCACGATGGCCGCCAGACGGTCATGGACCAGCAGCTGACGGTCAAACTCACTCATTTCGTCGGTGATACCGTGGAGGATGGCATCGGCAGCGGCCTCGAACTCGGCTCTGGCTGCCGCCAGTTCATCATCCTTCATGGAATAGGTGGGCTTCACAGCGGTGGCCATATTGAGGGCCTTCTTGTAGCTGATGGAGTACTTGCCCTCCAGCCAGAAGTGCTCGGTATGGTCGCGGGTATAGGCATCCATGACCATCTGCAGTTCGGGGATGGAAACAGAGGGCGTTCCGCCGGCGGGATAGATCTGGATCTTTTCCTGACAGGTCTCGACACCGGCAACGATCTGGTCATAGGCATACAGCAGTGCATCCTTGTTGTCCATCTTTGCCAGTGCTTCTCTGCCGTAGTAGGGAGCCTGGGGCTCTACCAGTGCAAAGGGCGAGAAGCTGTCCGCCCAGAACCATGCCAGATCATCCTCCAGCTTATAGAAGGGGATGCAGTCCTCCACCGCGCCGTCGGAGGGGCTGCGGTCCTCCACCACGCCGTAGAAGAAAGTACCCTTCTCGGTGATATGTGCCAGCCGCAGCAGACCCTTCTGCAGGCCGAGGACGATCTCCTTGTCCAGACACAGACGGATCAGATACTGGGCATTGCCGGGAGATTCGGTAATATTTTTATTGGAATCCAGCAGGTGAATATCAAACAAATGCTGGGCAGAATAGCCGGTCAGTGCCTGTTTTACATAGTCGGTGTAGGGGTTTTCAAGGTCTTCACCGGTTTTTTCGTCGATGAGCGGCACTTCCTGAATGCCCACCGTCAATTTTGCATATTTTTCGGGGATCTCCTGACCGGGTTTGGCATCGGGATCCAGCTGTTCATCTTCCTCTTTCACCAGAACGTCGCCCAGATAGGTCTCGTTGGGGTCTTCGATGTTATTGTGCAGGAAGTCCGGATCGGTGGTCACCAGCGTCTCGGGCTCGGCGCAGTCACAGGCTTCCTGATCGGGACAGGTCGCCTCAGCGGTACACTTGCCGCAGGTAAGGCAGGTGTGGATGCAGCGGAGGAACTCCTCTTTGACGCCGTCACAGCCCGACACGATACAGGAATAGGTCATATGACCTTCCAGTTCTGTGCCTTCGTCCCAGATATGCTCCAGCGAGGTCTCTCTGGCGCCGCAATGGCAGCTGCGATAGTGACCGAGCACCGTTTCGGTGGTTTCGGTACCATCCTCTTCGATCTTTACCACCTGTTCATATTCGCCATAGACCCAGTCGCCGAACTCGTGATCTTCCACCAGTGCAAAGGCGCAGCGGCTGCAAGTCTGCTGATGCTGCCAGCGGTCATCGCAGGCTTCCACATCGGAATACTGATGGTTCCGAACTGCGATCCGGTTGTCGCACAACAGACAGAGGATGACGCAGGACAGTTCTTTCTGTATTTCTTCTTCGTTGGGAGCCACATAACTCATACCGGTGGTATAATGATGGCGGCTTGTTTTGACATCACCACACCGCTCACAGATCTGGTCATGGTATACGGAATCCTTATACGCATGCTTACCGTACTCATGTCCGGTGGTGAGGATCACCACATCCTTGCTTTCCAGACGCTTTTCACCGTTTTCATCGGCGTACAGGCAGCGGCAGTCCGCACACGCGAAGTGAGCCACTGTACCATTCATTTCACAGGTAGGTGCGGCGGCATTGACAGCCACCATCCGGTGCTCATGGCCCTCCTTGGGTTCGTTGCGGATCTCACTGTAGCCACAAACTTCACCCTTCAGACACACTCGCTGATACTGATCCACATGCATCAGGTTGCTGTCCAGCTTGACCCAATCGCCCATTTCATGCTTTCCGGTGGCGGGAATGCGCAGGTCATTCTCCGTCACCTGAACGAGCGTATCGTCCTCTCCATCCACGAACATACAGCCGCAGCTGTCATCATAGGTTGCGTCGCCGTCTTCCTCCTCCGCCAGCAGCTGCACATCGGGAACGCAAATGTAGTGGGGCAGGATGCCCGCCTCGCTGCAGGTGGCATCGTAGCCAGCCACCCTTACCAGATGATGCACGTGTCCGTAGGCCGGCACATCCCTGAAATCCACTTCGCCGCAGCTGTCCAGACAGTAGCGGTACTGCTTACCATTCTGCAGCTGAGTAGGCTCTTTCATGGTCAGCCATTCGCTCCAGCGGGGGCCGGTGGCGGGCATCGTGGTGGATTCGGTAAAGTGGACGCCACAGACATCGCAACAGGTTTCTGCCGTGTAGCCATCCTTGGTACAGGTAGGCACGACTCCCTCTGTCCAGACGATAGAGTGGGGCAGCTTTTCGGTGACCTGCTGCTCCACCAGTATCTTGTTACACACCGTACACTTGGAACCCTCGGTAAGACCGGTGGCGATACAGGTTGCCGCCTGAGCGGGAATGACCTCGGTCCGGTGGTTTGTCATGGGAATCTCTTCCTGTGCCACCAGTTCCAGCTTACAATTCTTACAGATCGAACCCTCGGTCAGACCGGTTTCGGTACAGGATGCCTCCTTGCCGGGGACAGCCACGGCCTCATGCTTGTCAAAGCACAGGTTCACCTTACACACGTCGCAGTAGTAGTCGGCGTCGGTATCGGGGTGGTCTGTCATGGGAATCTCTTCCTGTGCCACCAAGATCTGTCCGCAGTTCTTACAGACAGAACCTTCGGTGAGGCCGGTTTCAGTACAGCTGGCCTCCTTGCCGGGGACAGCCTCGGCCTCGTGCTCACCAAAGCACAGGTTTGCTTTACACACGTCACAGACATAGTCCTGATCGGTGTCGGGGTGTGCCGTCACAGGAATCTCTTCCTGTGCCACCAGTTCCAGCTTACAATTCTTACAGATCGAACCCTCGGTGAGACCGGTTTCGGTACAGGATGCCTCCTTGCCGGGGACAGCCACGGCCTCATGCTTGTCAAAGCACAGGTTCACCTTACACACGTCGCAGTAGTAGTCGGC
>JAFQCJ010000021.1 GCA_017416445.1 Oscillospiraceae bacterium
AAGCTGCGTCGCTTCATCAGCGAGCGCTCCAAGATCCTGCCTCGCCGCACCACCGGTACCTGCGCCATGCATCAGCGTCAGCTGACCGAGGCCATCAAGCGTGCCCGTCAGATCGCCCTGCTGCCCTTCGTTACCGAGTAATGAAACAAACGAAAAACCCCCGTCCATCGGACGGGGGTTTTTGTATTCTGTTTTGTTTTACAGCCAGCCCATCAGCTTGAGGAAGGACCACAGCAGTTTGCAGCCGTAGAAGATAATGACCACGCCGCAGACCTTGTTGATGATATTAAGGATCTTCTCATTAAACTTGGCGCTGAAGAGGGAGATAATGGTGGAGATACCCAGGAACCACAATACGGAGGCGCTGGCAAAGCCGCCGATGAAGAAGGCGTCTGTGCCTGCAGGCAGCGAGGCGCGGAAAGCCCCCAGCATCATGGTGCCGTCAATGATGGCCTGAGGGTTGAACCATGTGACTACGCAGGCGGAGGAGATGACCTTCCAGATGGGAACATTCACATCCCGTCCCCCCTCCATAGAGGCTTTGGACCGCAGAAGGCCAATGCCGATCCAGATGACGATCAGACTGCCAATACCCAGAATCACCTTCTGCAGCCAAGGCAAAGCCGACATCAGCGCACCTACGCCGAGGAAGCAGGCGAGGCCCAGGGTGATGTCAAAGAAGATGACAATGAGGGCAGTCAGATAGACGCGGCTGCGGCGCTGGGTAAGAGCCGTGTTGATGACGAAGAGGTTTTGGAGGCCGATGGGGGCCACATAGGCCAGTCCCATTGTCAGACCTTGCAGATAGATGTTCATGTGCGGGATCTCCTTTTCAGCTTTGAGATGAGGCAGCAGAGCAGAAATACGATGAGGTTTACCACCACCACCGAGGCACCCACGGGGGTGCTGACAAGATAAGAGGCGGTGAGACCGATGCAGAAAGAAAGCACCGATACAACAGCGGACATCAGCACCACTCCACGGAAACTCTTAATGAGGCGCATGGCACTGAGGGCGGGAAAGATCACCAGAGAGGAGATGAGCATGGCACCCATAAGGCGCATGCCCAACACGATGGTAAGGGCGGTCAGTACGCTGAGGAGCGTATTGTAAAATCCTACGGGGACACCCGTGGCCCGCGAGAAACTCTCGTCAAAGGTAATGGCGAAGAGTGCGTGGTAGCAAAGAGCAAATACCGCGATCACCAGCACCGCCAGCACAATGGAGAGAACCACATCGGTACGATCCATGGCGAGGATAGAGCCAAACATATAGCTGTCCACATCGGTGGTGAGGCCGGTGGTGAGGGAGGTAACGATAACGCCGATGGCAAGGGCGGAGGCGGAGACCACCGCAATAGCGGCATCGGCACCGATACGACTGCGTTCAGACAGGCGCAGGAGGCATAGGGCTGCCACGATCACCACAGGGATGGATACGGGCAGAGGTGCCCAGCCACAGGCAACGGCAACTGCCAGTGCGCCGAAGGATACATGGCTGAGTCCATCGCCGATCATGGAGTAGCGTTTCAAGACCAGCGGTACACCCAACAGGGCGGCACACAATGCCACAAGGATGCCCACCACAAAGGCACGGAGGATAAAGGGATAGGTAAACATACTGAGCAGCAGCGTCATACCGTCTCACCTCCAAACTTCCTGCCATAGGGCGAAGCGAGATAGTCCGCAGCTGCGCCGCAGAACCAACCCTTTTGCCCTGCGTGGAGAATGGTATCGGCGTAGTGTAGGGCGTTTTGGATGTCGTGGGTGACCATGACGATGGCCAAACCCTCGCTGCGGTTGAGATACTGAAGTGTGCGGTAGAGGTCATGGGCGGCGGCGGGATCAAGACCTGTCACCGGCTCATCGAGGATCAGCACCTCCCCTGCGGCGCAGAGGGCGCGGGAGAGAAGCACCCGCTGCTGCTGGCCACCGCTGAGCTCCCGGTAGCACTGATCTTTCAGCTCCAGAATGCCCAGCTTACCCATATTCATCAAAGCCCGGGACTTTTCTGCCGCAGTGTAAAAGAAACGGCGGCGACCATTAAGGAAGCCGGAGAGGACCACCTCGTAAGCGGTGGCGGGGAAATCTTTTTGTGCCGGTGTCTGCTGAGGCAGATAGCCGATGGCACCCCGGCGCAAGGACTTGTCCAGCACCACCTCTCCTGCCATGGGTTTGATAAGACCCAGCAGGCATTTCAGGAGAGTGGACTTACCGCTGCCGTTTTCCCCCACAATGCAGAGGTATTCGCCGTTATGGACCTGAAAATTCAGATGCTCACTGATGGCGTGACCCTCGTAGCCGAGGGATACATCGCGGCAGTCGATCAACAACTTGTCGTTCATGCAAGCCCCTCCTTCAAAACATCTACATTGTGCCACATGAGGCTGAGATATGTCTCTCCGTTGTCAAATTCCTGCCGCGAGACGGTCTGACAGGAGTGGAACATCAGCACTTTCGCATTCGTTGTTTCGGCAATAGCACTGGCAATTTTCTGTGAGCTGAGCTCAATAGTATAGACCGCAGGAAGCTGTTCAGCCGTTACCTTGTCGATCAGGAATTTCATGGTACCGAGGGACGGTTCCGTATCACCGGCACAGCCGTGGAAGGCGGCGGAATAGGTGAGCCCGTATTCGGCGCAGAAATACTGCAGGGGGAAGCGATCGCCGAACACCATGGTAGTGCGGTTTCCATCCGCTACTACATCGCGGAAAGCTTTATCAAGAGCTTGCAGTTGTGTAAGGTAGGACGCTAGATTCGCCTCGTAGTCGGCGCGGTGAGCGGGATCGGCGGTGCACAGGGCCTCGCAGATGGCGCGGCACAAGTTCTGGGCCACCACGGGAGAAGTCCAGATATGTTCGTCGTAAGCGGCCTCATGCTCATGATGGCCGTGCTCTTCTTCGCAGGTATCACCGTGGTGATGGTGGTGGACGGAGGTCTCCATCCCCTCCACGATCTCTTCTTCCAACAGGGGCGCATAGTCCATCATGGCGGCAGTAACGGCGATATTTTCGCCGGCAGATTCCAGTATCTCCTCCACCCACAGCTCGCTCTCACCGCCGTTATAGAGGAACACATCGCTCTCGGACAACCGCACTACATCCAGCGGCGTGGGCTCGAAGCTGTGTACCTCGCGGCCTGCGGCAATGAGGAGGGCGGGCTCTACATGCTCGCCGCCGATGGCGCGGGCAAAATCGTAGTAGGGGAAGCAGGAGGCCATAACCTGCAATTTGCCCTCATCCTGTGGCTGCGTATCCTGTGAGCAGGCGCACAGGGAAAGGGCAAGAATGAGTGATAGAATCAGCGCAACTAGCCGTTTCATCCCTGTTTCACCTGCCTTTCCAGTATCATAACAATTCATTATACCATTTGCAGCGCCGTGGCGCAAGGGTAGGATTCTTTAGAGTATGTTTACATTTGGGGAGTTGAAAAAATTTTTCCTCTGTGGCATAATAGGGGCACTATCGTTTTGGAGGGATACAAGTGAAAAAACTCCTGTTCATTGTGAACCCCAAGGCGGGGCGTACCCGTTCCCTTGCTCCTATGTTCAATGTGATGGCGCGGTTTTCCGAGGCCGGTTATATCATCAAGCTGGTGGTCACGGAGAAGAGCGGCGATGCCCGCCGCGCCGCATCCCAGTTGGGTGAGCAGTTTGACTTGGTGGTTTGCGCCGGTGGTGACGGCACGCTGAACGAAACGCTGAACGGCTTGATGAAGCTGGAGAGCAAACCCCCTGTGGGCTATATTCCCCATGGCAGCACCAACGATTTTGCTACATCCTTGGAGATTCCCGACGACCCCGTGGTGGCGGCGGCTGCCATTTCCTGCGGGCGTACCCGTCCGTTGGACTTGGGGCGGCATAATCAGCGGCACTTTGCCTATGTGGCCTCCTTTGGTGCTTTTACCCGCGCCTCTTATTCCGCCACCCAGGCGGCAAAGAACGCGCTGGGACACTTGGCCTATATTTTTGAGGGGCTCAACAGCCTCGATACCCTGCGCCCTTACCGCTGCCGCATTGAGGCGGACGGCGAGGTGTTTGATGGGGAATTCATTTTCGGCGGCATCTGCAACTCCACCTCTTTGGGCGGCCTTGTAAAGCTCGATCCCAAGCTGGTGAAGATGGATGACGGCAAATTTGAGCTGCTGCTGCTGCGGATGCCCAAGACGCCGGCAGATCTGACGAATCTCATCGCCTCCCTTACCAAGATGGAATATAACGAACCCAATGTGATCTTCCGCCATGTGGAACATGTGGTGGTCACTACGGAGGACGACCTGCCTTGGTCGCTGGATGGTGAAAAGGCCGCCAGTGAGCCGCGGGTGGAGATCGACTGCATCCATCACGCATTTGAGATCGCCTATTAAAAAAGGACAAAAAAATCGGAGCCGATTGGCTCCGATTTTTTTATTGCTTTAAGTAAGTTCTCTCTTAGAAGAAGGACTTGATCTGACCGTACAGGATGAAGAGCATGCACAGAGGAGTGATGACCTTCACGCAGATCTTGAAGAAGCCGAAGGAACGCAGCTTGTTGCCCTCCTGCTCGCACTCCTCCTTCACCAGATCGGGACCGATCTCCCAACCCAGCATCAGGGACATCAGCAGTGCGCCCAGAGGCATCATAATACCCTCAGACAGCATGTCGAAGAAGTCCAGCCAGTCAGCAGCCCATGCGCCGTAGTTCTCCAGACCCAGCAGTGCTGCGGGGTGGATGCCGGCACCGCCCAGACGGTCAGCGCAGACCAGGATGCAGCCAATAGCCACGAAGCAGGCAGCAACCAGAGTGTACTTCTTACGCTTGTCGCCCTTGCCCTTCTCAGCAGCCTTGTCAACGAAGTGAGCAACGATGACTTCCAGCAGGGAGATGGAGGAGGAGATAGCGGCGAAGACCACCAGGACATA
>JAFQCJ010000022.1 GCA_017416445.1 Oscillospiraceae bacterium
ACACCCTCCAGGGTAAGGTTATTGCTATGCCCACCAAGGCTGATATCGACTTCGATATCGCAGTGCACCTCATCGTCGAGTTGTACTCCAAGTAATAATCCCCCCCTGTTTGTACGCATGTTTGTCTGGTGGGGAGCACCGCTCCCCACAACCTTAAGGAGGGTTTTGATTCATGGTAGAAATTGAAAAGCCTCGCATTACCTGTCTGGATACCCCCGAGGAGCCTTCCTACGGCAAGTACGTTGTGGAGCCTCTGGAGCGCGGCTACGGCATGACTCTGGGCAATTCCCTGCGCCGGATTCTGCTGAGCAGCCTGCCCGGCTACGCAGCCACTTCCGTTAAGATCCAGGGCGTTCAGCATGAGTTCTCCACCATTCCCGGCGTGACCGAGGATGTGACCGAGATCGTTCTGAATGTCAAGCGGATCACTCCCAAGCTGCACTGCACCGGTATCAAGACTGTGCATATCGACGCTGTTGGCCCCTGTGAGGTCACTGCCGGCGATATCAAGGCCGATGCCGAGGTGGAGATCCTGAACCCTGAGCTGCACATCTGCACACTGGGTGAGGACGCCACTTTCAATATGGAAATCACCCTGTCCCAGGGCCGTGGTTATGTTTCCGCAGACCGGAACAAGACCGCCCAGACTGTGATCGGTGTGATTCCCATCGACTCCATCTATTCTCCCGTTACCAAGGTGAATTACACGGTGGAGCCCTGTCGTGTCGGTGACAAGACTGACTTCGACAAGCTGACCCTTGAGGTCTGGACCGATTCCACCATCTCTGCCAAGGACGCTGTGTCCCTGGGCGCAAAGATCATGAGTGATCATCTGACTGTGTTTACCAACCTGTCCGATACCGTCAGCACCTCTTCCACCGTGGTGGAGAAGATCGCTGACCGCCCCGATGCCAAGCTGTCCATGACCATTGATGAGCTGGATCTGTCTGTCCGGAGCTTCAACTGCCTGAAGCGTGCCAACATCAATACCGTTGCCGATCTGATCAACAAGACCGGTGAGGACATGATGAAGGTCCGCAACATGGGCAAGAAGTCCCTGGATGAAGTGCAGAAGAAGCTGGAGATGATGGGCCTGTCCCTGGCCAGCGAAGAATCTGGCAGCAACAACTAAGAGTTTATCGAGTTAACCTTTTATAAAGGAGGAAACGTTCATGTTCGGCACTCGTAAGCTGGGTAAGACCAGCGCACAGAGAAAGGCCCTGCTGCGTCAGCAGGTTACCGATCTGCTGGAGAACGGCAAGATGGAAACCACTTTCTATCGCGCCAAGGAAGTTCAGCCCGTTGTTGAGAAGATGATCACCCTGGGCAAGAAGGGCGGCCTGGCCAATTACCGCAAGGCTCTGTCCTACGTCACCAAGGAAGACGTTGCTCACAAGCTGTTCCACGAGATCGCTCCCAAGTACGCTGACCGCAACGGCGGCTACACCAGAGTGACCCGTACCGGCGCCCGCCGCGGTGACGCTGCTGAGATGGCAGTCATCGAGCTGGTGTAA
>JAFQCJ010000023.1 GCA_017416445.1 Oscillospiraceae bacterium
GAAGCCCAGCTCACGGCCCACAGCGATGGACTGAGCAGCGAAGGCCTCGTTGGCCTCAATGAGGTCGATATCGTCGATGGTCACGCCGGCCTTAGCCATAGCCTGACGGGCAGCGGGCACGGGGCCAACACCCATGATCTTGGGATCGACGCCGCCCTGGCCCCAGCCGATCAGCTTAGCCATGGGCTTCAGGCCATACTTCTCAACTGCCTCACCGGAAGCCAGAACGATGGCAGCAGCGCCGTCGTTGATACCGGAGGCGTTGGCAGCGGTGACGCGCTGGACATGCTGGTTAGCATCCTCAGCGTGGACGCCGGTCAGCTCGAAGGTGTGAACCACATCAACGGTCTCGGGCAGGACGGGGAATGCGCCGCGCAGCTTGGCAATACCCTCGGCGGTGACACCGGCCTTGGGATACTCGTCCTTCTTGAAGTCCACGAAATCCTTCTTCACCTTGACGGGAACGGCAACGATCTCATCGTCGAAGCGGCCTGCAGCCTGAGCGGCCTCAGCCTTCTGCTGGGAAGCAGCGGCGAAAGCGTCCTGCTCGGCACGGGTGATGCCCCAGATGTCGTTGATGTTCTCAGCGGTGGTACCCATGTGATAGTCATTGTAAGCATCCCACAGGCCGTCCTTGATCATGGTATCCAGCATCTTGGTGTGGCCCATACGAGCGCCGTAACGGGCGTTCATCATGGCATAGGGAGCAGCGCTCATGTTCTCAGTACCGCCGCAGACAATGATGTCAGCATCGCCGGCCAGAATGGAGCGGGCACCCTCGATGACGGACTTCATGCCGGAGCCGCAGACCATACCGACAGTATAGGAAGGAACGGCAAAGGGGATGCCGGCCTTGACAGCAACCTGACGGGCAACATTCTGGCCCTGAGCAGCAGTCAGGACGCAGCCGAACATGACCTCATCAACAGTCTCGGGAGCGACATTGGCGCGCTTGAGAGCTTCCTTGACGACGATAGCACCCAGATCTGCAGCGCTGATGTCCTTCAGAGAACCACCGAAAGAGCCAACGGCGGTACGGCAGCAATTCACAACATACAGTTCCTTCATGATTTTTCCTCCTAAAATGTAATTTAAATAGTATGTTCTTTTTTTATTCCGTTTCAACTACCCTTCTGCAGGGTACAACAGTGATTGTATTATAGTTATTTTTTTAACAAAAATCAACTATAAATGTGGATTTGCCAAAAAGATTGTAAGTATCGTCAATATTTTTTCAGCATTTCCGTCAAAACGACTACGCTATTTTCAGCGCTGCTTAACCCTGCGCCATAGAGGCCATGGCGTTCTGCTGAAGCTGGGTGTACTTAGCGTAGAAATCTGCCACATCGATCTTGCTCATCACGCTCTCCTTCTCCTCCACCACTGCCTCGCTGACACGCAGATTGTATGCCTCGGAGAAGTTCACATAGGCCACGGTGTCCAAGTCCAGTTCAGCACGCACCAGCACATACAGTGCCCCCTCAGCCTCCACCACACCGCTGACGCCGTTCACTTCCAGCTCCATCAGCGCATCGTTTACAGGGGAGCTGTGGCAGCAGTCGAAGGTCTGCACCGCGCTGTCGCACTGAAGCTCGGCGGCAAAGGCGGTGAACTGCTCTTCCTTATTCTCGGCCTCGGCAAGACGGGCAGCATAGTCCTCCATCTTCTCCTTGGCACCCTCGGCAGCGGCATCCATCACCAGTACGTAGGCGCTCACCAGCTTGTGCTCCCCTGCCAAAATCTCCAAGTCCGCCTCGGAGGGACGCTGTGCGCCATCCTTACCGCAGTAGATCTCATAGAGATGGTTATACAGCATATCCTGAGTCATCAAGCTGTCAAACAGCTCCTCGGTGACACCCACCATCTTCAGCGTCTGCTGGAAAGCTGCCTCGCCGCCGTAAGCCTCTTTCTGCTCATGGAGGGCGATCCGATCCTCCGAGCTCAACTGCACATCCTTTTCCTCCGCCCAAGCGCGGAGGGCAGCACTGGCAACAACCTGCTCCTTGGCCTGCTGCGCCACGAAGTCGGCAGCCGTCATACCCTCGCCCAACTCCGCGTTAAGATCGGTAATGCCATAATAGCTGAGGCTCTGGGCGGCATAGGCCGTCGTGTAGAGGTACTCCTCGGCGGTGACAGACTCGCCGTCCACCGTCATGACCACTTCTCCGCCTTTAAGACCGCTGGCCTGCTCAATGAAGGTCCTGTTCATCTGCGCCTCGGTAATAAGCCCCATGGCGCCTACGATCAGCAGCGCTGCCGCCACACCGATCAGGGCGCGGAGTGTCAAATTTTCTATTTCCTTTTTCATGCTTTTTCCTCCTTATCAGGCGTTACGCCTGTGGTTTCACTTTGCTGTAAATGGAGTGTCTCCACCAGTTTGACTGCGGCAGCCAGCGCATCCTCACCCTTGGCCAGATACAGTGTCAAACGCGGATCCTGCGCTGTGGCATGGAGTTGCAGACGACGGCGATACGCCGCCATGGAACACACTGCGGCCAGCGCCGCCACATCCACCTGCGTCACCATGGTAAAGGTGAGGTTCTCTCCCCGCTGGGTGATATCGGTGATACCCACCGCTGCAGCACGGGCACGAAGCAGGGCCACCTCCATCAGATGTCCCACCGCCTCCGGTACTTCGCCGTAGCGATCCAGCAGTTCGTCAGTCAGGTCGTCGGCATCCGCTGCAGTACGCACTGCGGCGATGCGGCGGTAGAGGTCCATTCGCTGACGGGCAGAGGGCACATAGTTCTCGGGGATATAGGCCGATACCGTCAGATCAGCGGCACATTCGATGGGGCGGACGACCTGCTTGCCCTGCTGCTCCAGTACCGCATCATTCAGAAGCTTGAGGTACATATCGTAGCCCACACTCATCATATAGCCCGATTGCTCGGGACCCAGAAGATTGCCCGCGCCGCGGATCTCCAGGTCACGCATGGCGATCTTAAAACCGCTGCCGAATTCCACATACTCCCGGATAGCGGTGAGCCGTTTGGCGGCAACCTCCGTTAAAATCTTGCCGGGTCGGTAGGTGAGGTAGGCACTGGCGCGGCGGGAAGATCGGCCGATACGGCCACGGAGCTGGTGGAGTTGGCTCAGCCCCATTCTGTCGGCATCCTCGATAATCAGTGTGTTGACATTGGGGATATCGATACCCGTCTCAATGATGGTGGTGCATACCAGCACCTGGATCTCTCCCTCGCTCATCTCCTGCATTACGCGGCTGAGGGCGCTCTCCCCCATCTTGCCGTGGGCCACAGCGATGGACACATCCTCCCCCAGCATCTCCTGCAGACGCCGCGCTGTGATTTCAATGCTGTCCACACGGTTATGGAGATAGTAGACCTGTCCGCCGCGACTTAGTTCCCGACGGATGGCCTCGGCCACTACGGCCCAGTCATGTTCCAGCACATAGGTCTGGACGGGACGGCGGTCACGGGGCGGTTCCTCAATGGTACTCATGTCCCGGATACCCGAGAGCGCCATATTCAGTGTGCGGGGAATGGGGGTGGCCGACAGCGTCAGGGTATCCACCTGAGCTGTCCGCTCCCGGAGCTTTTCCTTATGGCCCACACCGAAGCGCTGCTCCTCGTCAATGACAAGGAGTCCCAGATCCTTAAACTCCAGCTGCTTGCTCAGCAGCTTGTGGGTGCCAATCAACAGATCTACCCTGCCCTCCTTTACCCGCTGCAGGACTTCTTTCACCTGCTTGGGGCTACGGAAGCGGGAGAGCACCTCGATGGTAACAGGGAAGGCTCGGAAACGGTTCTGGGCCGTTACATAATGTTGTTGTGCCAGCACCGTGGTAGGCACGAGTATGGCGGCCTGTTTGCCGTCGAGAATACATTTCATCACAGCCCGGAGGGCTACCTCTGTCTTTCCGTAGCCTACATCGCCGCAGAGAAGACGGTCCATGGGCACAGGCCGTTCCATATCCTCCTTGATGTCGGCGGTGGCGCGGAGCTGATCCTCCGTCTCCTCGTAGGGAAACGCATCTTCAAACTCCTGCTGCCATGGGCTGTCGGGAGAAAAGGCAAATCCACCCAGCCGCTGTCGTGCGGCATAGAGCTTGATAAGTCCCTCCGCCAGCTCCCTGGCCGCAGCACGGGCGCGGTAGGTGGTCTTGGCCCACTCGGTGCCGCCCAGCTTGTTGAGCCGCACCGGCTTTTCCGTCTCCTCCCCGCCGCCGCTGCCGATGTACTTGCTCACCAGATCCAAAGAGGTGGCAGGCACATAGAGGCAATCGGTGCCGGCGTAGGCGATTTTGATATAGTCCTTCTCCACCCCGTCTACCGGCAGACGCAGCATCTCCACAAAACGGCCGATCCCGTGGTGTTCGTGCACCACCAGGTCTCCGGGAGTCAGGTCGGTATAGGACTGAAGCTTTTGACGGTTCTCATCCCTGCTTTTCCGTATCTTTCGTGTCTTTCCCGCCACAGCCTCTGTCAGCTGTCCCTCGGTCAGCACCGCCAGACGCAGCTGCGGCCACTCGCTGCCGGCACTGAGGGCTCCCAGCGACACCGCCACATTCCCTGCTGAAGGCAGATCCGCCAACTGCGGGGCATACGCCGCAGCGATGCCGCGTTCCCGCAGGAGGCGCACCATGTTGTTGGCACGCACCTCACCGCCGCAGAGTACCACCACCCGGTGGCCCAGGTCCATATATTGACGGATGTCCTGGGCAGCTGTATCCAGAGAGCCGCCGTAGGTGCTCATCTGTTTGGCATGCACTTGCAGCAGTTCCCCGGGTTCTAAGAGGGGCCGACCTGAGGGGAGGCTGTCCAGCATACAGAGGGAGAAGGCTTCCAGACGCGCCGTTGTTTCGCTCTCACTAAGAGAGAGTTCTCCCAACGCCAACGGCATCGTGCCGCTCTCAGAGGCCGCCGACAGATCCTCTTTCATCTGCCACAGAGCGGCACGAAGGGATTCGTTCAGCCGCCCGCTCTCCCACAGACACACCAGGGTGTCCCCAGAGAGATAGTCCAGGGCCGTGGTCATCTCCTCATATACCGCCGCCATATATCGCTCACAGCCGGCAGGCAGAGCACCACTGCGCAGCAGGGCAGCATCTCCTTCCAGCAACTGGCGCAGCGCTGCTGTGTTTTCTTTCTTTTTCAGTTTCTCCGCCGTGCGCTCCAGCGTAGCGGCAGTGTTCTCCCGGGTCCTTTCATCCCATAGGGGCAGCACCTCACCGGCAGGGAGCAGCCGGGCTGCAGTGATGTTGCGTTTGCGACGCTGGCTGGCCACATCGAATTCACCCATAGCGTCCAGCTCATCATCCCAGAATTCGCAGCGGACAGGCGTGTCCATTGCGGGAGAAAACACATCCAGAATGCCGCCCCGAAGGGCAAACTGCCCCGGTCCTTCCACCTGCTGGCAGCGGGTATAGCCGCTGCGCACAAGGCGGCTCGTCAGTTCTTCAATATCGTACCGCGTCCCCTGCTGCAGAGAGATCACCGCCTCACGCAGCACCGAGGGGGGAATGCACCGCTGGACAGCCGCCTCCACCGTGGACACCACGATGGGTGCAGTTCCTTCTGCCATACTGCTCAGCGCACGGAGACGGCGGTGCTCCCACTGACGGCTGGCCGCCGATGTGGGACGGAACTGCCACTGTCGTCCTTGCAGCTGCGTCACTTCACAGCCCGTCAAAGCCTGAAGATCGGCAGCACAGCGCTGCATCTCCTTTTCATCGCTGCACAATACCAGCAGCGGTTTTTTTCCATAAACATGGAGTGCAGCGCAGACCATAGCACGGTGGACAGAGGACACGCCTGTCAAGCGAGGGCGGCGATGCGCCTGGGCACCGTGCAGCAGCGCAGTTGTCTCTTCCAGCGCAAACAACGCGGCAAGAATACCTTTCATTGCGTATCCTCCTTTCTCTGTATTGGCAGGCAGCTCCCTGCTAACCGTTGAATTTGTTCATCGCCTCGGCAGGGCCGTGGTCAATAAGATAGGGAATGGCTTCCACCGCCTTGTCAAGGGCGGCGATAATTGCCTTTTCATCCTCACCGCGAGGCTTGCCGATGACCCAGTCCACGGTGTCATAGCCTTCCTGCTGTGGGATTCCCACGCCTACCTTCACCCGGGGGAACTGATCGCTTCCCAGGTGGCGAATGATGCTCTTGAGGCCATTGTGTCCGCCGGCAGAACCACTGGGGCGGATGCGCAGCTTTCCGGCAGGCAGGGCAATGTCATCGGAGATGACAACCACCCGCTCGGGAGGGACCTTGTAGAAACGGGCCGCCTCACCTACCGCCTCACCGGAGAGGTTCATATAGGTCTGAGGTTTCATCACCAGCACCTTTTTACCCCCGTGATTCCAAAGGGCAGTCCAGGCCTTGAAGCGCAGCTTGGTAAAGCGGAAACCCTCACGGTCTGCAAGGCCGTCCACCGCCAGAAACCCCATATTGTGCCGTGTACTCTCGTATTGTTTTCCCGGGTTTCCCAACCCTGCTACGATCCATTCCACACCGCCGGTATCTCTCTTAAACAGCATATGATTCCTCTCCGTTTTGTTTCGTTCCATTCTCTTCCATTAAAAAAGCGGAGCTGCATTTTGCAGCTCCGCTTATTATATCACAAGTTTTCTCAGTTGAACAGCTTTGCGATAGAAATTTCCTGATAGATGCGCTCGATGGCCTCACCGAACATGGGAGCGACGGAGAGATACTTGATCTTGTCGCAGCCGGCACCCATCTCCGTGGGGATGGTGTTCAGCAGAGCCAGCTCGCTGATGACGCTGTCGCGCAGGCGCTCCAGAGCAGGGCCGGAGAGGACACCGTGGGATGCGCAGGCGTATACAGCCTTGGCACCGCCCACTTCCACCAGGGCCTTGGCGGCATTGCACAGGCTGCCGGCGGTATCCACCATATCGTCAAAGATGATGCACTCCTTGCCATTGACATCACCGATAACATTCATGACCTCGCACTGATTGGCCTTCTGGCGGCGCTTATCCACGATGGCCAGATCCATATGCAGCTTCTGAGCGAAAGTACGGGCGCGGGCCACGGAACCGGCATCAGGAGAGACCACCACCATGTTCTCCACCTTCTCGCCGAACTTCTTGGCATAGTAATCCACAAAGATGGGGTTGCCCAGCAGATTATCCACGGGGATGTCGAAGAAGCCCTGGATCTGAGCGGCGTGGAGGTCCATGGTCAGCACGCGGTCAGCACCGGCGGCGGTGAGCATGTTGGCCACCAGCTTGGCGGAGATAGGATCACGGCTGCGGGCCTTACGATCCTGACGGGCATAGCCGAAATAGGGGATGACTGCGGTGACGCGACCGGCGCTGGCGCGCTTGCAGGCATCGATCATGACCAGCAGCTCCATCAGGCTGTCATTGACGGGCTTGCAGGTGGAGTTGATGAGGAACACATCGCTGCCGCGGACGGTCTCATACAGGGAGACACATGCCTCACCGTCAGCAAAATGCTTGACCTCGGCCTCACCCAGAGAGGTACCGATGAACTTGCAGATCTCCTCTGCCAGTGCGGGATTAGAGTTGCCGCTGAAAATCTTGATGTCCTTACCGTGAGAAATCATTGCACAACACACTCGCTTTCTTTTGTATATAAATTAAATGATGTATATGAGACAGCGCCGCTGTTACTCAACAAAAGGAATTCACTTCCTGCCAAAGAAGCGTTTGGTCCAGCCGGGTTTGTTCTCCTGACGGGCACGAGCCAGGGCCAGAGCACCCTCCGGCACATCGTCGGTAATCGTGGAACCTGCCGCCGTGTAGGCACCATTTCCCACTGTAACAGGAGCAATCAGATTGGTGTTGCAGCCCAGGAACACATCGTCACCTACCGTACAGCGGTATTTCTTCTTCCCGTCGTAATTGGTAGTCACTGTGCCGCAGCCAAAATTTACCCGCGCCCCTACATCGCTGTCACCCACATAGGTGAGGTGGGACACTTTTGTACCCTCCCCCAGCACGGAATTCTTCAACTCTACGAAGTCACCGATGCGGCAATGATCCCCCACGGTGCAGCCGGGGCGGACATAGGCAAAGGGACCTACGGTGGTGTCGCTGCCAATGGTGCTCTCGTTGATCTGGCTGGCATTGACGGTGGTGCGATCCCCCACCACACAGTCGCGGATCATGGTGTTGGGACCCAGCTCACAATTCTCGCCTACCACGCTGGCTCCGCGGATGATGGTGCCGGGCAGCACAACGGTCCCTCTGCCAATGACGGCCCGGGGATCGATATAGGTAGTATCGGGATCGAGAATGGTCACACCCTGCCGGACCCACTTTTCACATATGGCGGCACGGCAAAGAGCCGCGGCGGAAAGCATTTCGGTACGGGAGTCTATCCGCAGCCAGCCAAACTGCGCCTCGCTCCCCTTTACCGGCAAAACAGCACTGCCAAAGCACACACAGTCTCCGGCGGCATCCCGGGCTGCGGCAGCATCGGTATACACCTGCACACCTTCAACAGGCGAAAGTACGCTTTCAACCGTCTCTTTCCACGGTTGGTCGCAAACAACAAAAAACCGCCGGACGCCGCGGACCTGAAGCTCCCTGCAGGTCCAAAAAAGGGCGGGGCAAAAGAGCACCTGTTCCAGCATCAGCGGTTTGTCTTCGGCGGGATTCTCCACACGCAGATCTAAATATACAGCGGCAGCGTCCATGGGGAATCTCACCTCCTCGACTCGTCTGATTCTGTTTTCAGTATAGCAGGTTTTATAGAAAAATCCAGTGTTTTTAAAGAAAAAGTTCACAAGTTTTTCCTCCCTTTTTCAAGAAAAATGTTGAAAATGCAGAAAAATTCCGATTTTTACAAGAAAATGTTCGCAATAATCATATTTTTTTCAAAAATCAGGCGTTTTTTACAATTTTGGTGTTGAAATTTTTCTTCATCTGCATTATACTATGAAAGCTTGTGTTAAGGAGGCGCCATATGCTCAATATTGTACTGGTAGAGCCGGAAATTCCACAGAATTGCGGAAATATCGCACGAACCTGTGCCGCTACCGGCAGCCGCCTCCATCTCATCCGCCCCCTGGGCTTCGATATCTCTGACAAAGCCGTAAAGCGGGCGGGTCTGGACTACTGGCATCTGGTGGAGGTTTTCGACTACGAAAACCTGGAGGAGTTTTTCCGCCGGAATCCCGCAGCTGCCGACCGCGCCTGGCTGGCCACGACGAAAGCCCCCCGCGCCTACTGCGAGGCAACCTTCTCCGACGGAGATTTCCTCTTCTTCGGAAAGGAGACGGCTGGTTTGCCGGAGGACTTCCGCCGTCGTTTTTACCACCGCTGCATTCGGCTGCCCATGCGGAGCGATGCACGCAGCCTCAATTTAAGTAACTCCGTGGCCATTCTCACCTATGAGGCGCTGCGCCAGACCGGTTTCCCCGGTCTGACAGGCGTAGGCGAGATGGCAGAGTGATAGACTACTTTCTTTATAAAAGGAGAGCGAATATGAACTACAACAAGAAGACCGTCATGGATGTGGAAGTGGCCGGCAAGAAGGTGCTGCTGCGCTGCGATTTCAATGTGCCTCAGGATAAGGCTACCGGCGAGATCACCAGTGACAAGCGCATCGTGGCCGCCCTGCCCACTATCCAGTACCTGCTGGATAACGGCGCCGCCGTCATCGCCTGCTCCCATCTGGGCAAGCCCAAGGGTCAGTGGAAGGAGAATCTCTCCCTCGCCATCGTGGCCAAGCGTCTGGGCGAGCTGCTGGGCCGTGAGGTGATCTTTGCCAAGGACATCGTGGGTGAGGATGCCCGCGCCAAGGCCGCAGCCCTGAAGGGCGGCGAGATCATGCTGCTGGAGAACCTGCGCTTCGACCCCCGCGAGGAAAAGAACGATCCTGAGATGGCCCGTGAGCTGGCTGACATGGCCGAACTGTATGTCTCCGATGCCTTCGGCACTGTCCATCGCGCCCACGCCTCCACCGCCGGCGTCGCCGCTTACCTGCCTGCCGTGTCCGGCCTGCTGGTGGCCCGTGAGCTGGAGATCATGGGCGGCGCGCTGGCCGATCCCAAGCGTCCCTTCGTCGCCGTTCTCGGCGGTGCCAAGGTCAGCGACAAGTTGGGCGTCATCAACAACCTGCTGGATAAGGCCGATACCCTCATCATCGGCGGCGGCATGGCCTATACCTTCGTGAAGGCACAGGGTGGCTCCATCGGTAAGAGCCTGTGTGAGAACGATCGTCTCGAGTACGCTCTGGAGATGATCGCCAAGGCTAAGGCAAACGGCGTGGAGCTGCTGCTGCCCACCGATACCATGGCCTCTGCCGAGTTCTCCGCTACCGCCGTGGGCACTGTCGTCCCCACCGAAGCCATCCCCGAGGAGATGGAGGGTATGGACATCGGTCCCGCTACCCGCGAGCGCTTCTGCGCTGCTGTGGAAGGCGCCGGCACCGTGGTGTGGAACGGCCCCATGGGCGTGTTTGAGTTCGAAAACTTCGCCGGCGGTACCCGCGCCATGGCCAAGGCTCTCACCGATTGCGGTGCCGTGACCATCATCGGCGGCGGTGACAGTGCTGCAGCTGTGGAGCAGATGGGCTTTGCCGACAAGGTCACCCATATCTCCACCGGCGGCGGTGCCAGCCTCGAGTTCCTCGAGGGCAAGGAGCTGCCCGGTGTTGCCTGCCTGCTGGATAAGTAAGCGGCAGCCCCCCTATTGTGTTCCCTATTTCAACGCGAAAGTATTATATATTTCAGAGGAGTAAAAAAGACTATGAATCGCAGATATCGTAAGACCGTCATCGCCGGTAACTGGAAGATGAACAAGAATGCCACCGAGACCAAGAAGTTCGCCGAGGAGCTGAAGGCCATCATGCCCAAGACCAAGTGGTGCGAAGTCGTGGTGTGTGTCCCCGCCGTGAACATTTCCACCGCCGTCCGCGCTTTTAAGGATGCCCGCGTTGCCATCGGCGCACAGAATATGTATTTCGAGCCCTCCGGTGCTTTCACCGGTGAGGTTTCCGCCGATATGCTGAAGAACCTGGGCGTGAAGTATGTCATCCTGGGCCATTCCGAGCGTCGCCAGTACTTCGGTGAGACCGATGTCATCGTCAACAAGAAGGTCCATGCCGCTCTCGAGGCCGGCCTGCACCCCATCATCTGCGTGGGCGAGAGCCTGGAGCAGCGCGAGATGGGCATCACCATGGAGCTGATCGCTCTGCAGGTGAAGTCCGCTCTGTACAATGTGGGCGCCGACAAGCTGCGCAAGTGCATCATCGCCTACGAGCCCATCTGGGCCATCGGCACCGGCAAGACCGCTACCGCCGAGCAGGCTGCTGAGGTCTGCACCGCTATCCGCACCACCATCCGTCAGCTGTACGGTGCTCGTGTGGCCCGCAGCGTCACCATCCAGTACGGCGGTTCCATGAAGCCCTCCAACGCTGTTGAGCTGCTGGCTCAGAGCGACATCGACGGCGGCCTCATCGGCGGCGCAGCACTGAAAGCTGATGACTTCGTGGCCATCATCAATGCTGCCAACCAGGACTGATTTGTGCCCCTCTTTCTGAAAGGAGCAACACTATGAACAAAACGCCGACTACCCTGATCATCATGGACGGTTTCGGCATGGCCCCCGCCGGTGCGACCAACGCCGTGTCGGTAGCCAACACCCCGGTGATGGACCGTCTCTTTTCCGAGTTTGCTCACACTACCCTCAGCGCCAGCGGTCTCGATGTGGGTCTGCCTGACGGTCAGATGGGCAACAGCGAGGTGGGTCACACCAATATTGGCGGCGGCCGCGTGGTATTCCAGGATCTCCCCCGCATCTCTCTGGCTATTGAGAACGGCACTTTCTTCGAGGTGCCTGCCTACAACAAGGCTATGGACGACTGTCTGGAGAAAAACAGCAGTCTGCATCTGTTCGGCCTGCTGTCTGATGGCGGTGTCCACTCCCATATTGAGCACCTCTTTGCTCTGCTGGAGATGGCCAAGCGCAAGGGACTGGAGAAGGTATTTATCCATTGCTTCCTGGACGGCCGCGATGTCTCCCCCACCTCCGGTAAAGGTTTTGTAGAGCGTCTGCAGAACAAATGCACCGAGCTGGGCGTTGGCAAGATCGCCACGGTGATGGGCCGCTACTATGCCATGGATCGCGACAAGCGCTGGGAGCGCGTGCAGCAGGCCTACGAGGCCATGGTCTACGGTGAGGGCGTACAGAATGACGATCCCGTGGATGCTGTGGCACAGTCCTATGCCGACGGTATTACCGACGAGTTTGTAGAGCCTGTTGTCTGCGACCGCGACGGTATGGTAAGCGACAACGACAGCGTTATTTTCTACAATTTCCGTCCCGACCGTGCCCGGGAGATCACCCGCTGCTTCGTGGATGAGGATTTCGACGGCTTTGCCCGGGAGTTCTTCTCCCTCACCTTCGTGTGCAATACGGAGTACGATGCCACCATGCCCAATGTGCTGGTGGCTTGGCCCCGGGAGTTCGTCAAGAATGGTCTGGGCGAGTATCTCAGTGCCATGGGCATGACCCAGCTGCGCATTGCCGAGACGGAGAAGTACGCTCATGTCACCTTCTTCTTCAACGGCGGCGTAGAGATGCAGTATCCCGGCGAGGATCGCGTGCTGGTCGCCTCCCCCAAGGTGGCCACCTACGACCTGCAGCCGGAGATGAGCGCCATTGAGGTCTGCGACAAGTGCGTTGAACGCATTCAGTCCGGCGAGTATGATGTGATCATCCTCAACTTTGCCAACTGTGATATGGTGGGCCATACCGGTGTCATGGATGCCGCCGTCAAGGCGGTGGAGACGGTGGATACCTGTGTAGGCCGCGTAGTGGATGCCACCTTGTCCATGGGCGGTATCGCCATGGTCACCGCTGACCACGGCAACGCTGAGCAGATGGCCGAGGAGAACGGCGATCCCATGACCGCACACACCACCAATCTGGTTCCCTTTATCCTCTGCGGTGCCGGCAGCAAGCTGCGTCCCGGTCGTCTGGCCGATATTGCCCCCACAATTCTGGATGTGCTGGGCCTGGCCTGCCCTGAGGAGATGGACGGTCAGAGCTTGATCGTTCACTAAAAGTTTTCTTTTCTTTTGAAACAATGTGTGATACACTCTCCGAAGAGACTTCCTTCGGGGAGTGTATTTCATTTTGAGGAGGTTGTCGATATGAACATCGCCGTCATTGGCTGCGGACGCTGGGGCTCTCTCATCACATGGTATCTGGATACGCTGGGACACTCCCTCACCCTCTATGGTCGCCAGGGCTCGGCGCGGATGGCCCGCTTTATGGCCACGCGGCAGAATGACCTCCTCACCCTTCCTCCGTCCATCTCCCTCACCTACGATCTGCACTGCGTGGAAGATGCGGATGTTATTGTCATCTCCATCGGCGCACAGGGCCTGCAAAAGCTGATGGAGGAGCTGCGCCCCTATCGCATAGAGGGCAAGACTTTCGTATTGTGCATGAAGGGTCTGGAAATGGGCACAGGCCGCCGTTTATCGGAGATTGCCAGGGAGAACCTCCCCGGAAGCTGCCATGTGGCAGTATGGCTGGGGCCGGGACATGTACAGGAATTTTATCACGGCATTCCCAACTGTATGGTCATCGACAGCGATGAGCCGGAGGTGAAACACGCGCTCATTGCCGCCTTCTCCGGCGATCTGATTCGTTTTTACTACGGTGCCGATCTGCTGGGCAATGAGGTGGGTGCCGCCGCCAAAAATGTGGTGGGCATCGCTGCAGGCTTTCTTGACGGCCTCGGCCTCACCACCTTAAAGGGCGCTCTCATGAGCCGCGGCACGCGGGAAGTGGCTCGCCTCATCCACGCCATGGGCGGTAACGAGCTGTCGGCCTACGGTCTGTGCCACTTGGGCGACTATGAGGCCACCGTGTTCTCCCCCTTCAGCCACAACCGCCGCTTCGGTCAGCTGTTTGTGGAGGGCAAGACCTTTGACAAGCTGGCAGAGGGCTATTATACCGTGGAGGCCCTGCTGACACTGGGCAAAGCGTACCATGTGGAGCTGCCCATCTGCGAGGCGGTACACGCCGCCCTCTATGAGGGGGTTGACCCACGCACCGCCATTCAAAATCTCATGAACCGCGACTTAAAAGGCGAGTGGGATTAATCTGCAATTTTTCCAATATGCGTATAAAATGACCGCTGCGTGGCCACACTAGTGCTACGCAGAGGTCATTTTTCTTTGCTATTCGCTTTTTGCAGGAAGGAGAATCGTTATGGGATTTTTTGCAACGCGCCGCGGCCTGTACATGGTGCTGGCGCTGTGCCTCGTAGGGGCGGTAACGGTGGGGGCGCTGACGCTGGGCCGTGAGGCACCTCCCGCGGAGGATGTAAGCAGCACGCAGGAGGTGGAGGACACCACACCTCCCCCTATTGCCACGCTGCCGCCTCATTTGCCCGTATTACAGGACGAGCCTGTAGAGGCAGAACCCCCCGTGGAAGCGCCCTCAGAACTGCTGCCGCAGGTGGTCTCACCCCTGGACGGCACAACGGTGACGGTGTTCAGCATGAATGAGCTGCTCTACGATGAAACCATGGGAGATTGGCGCACCCACGAGGGGCTTGACATTCAGGCCGCCGACGGTGATGCCGTCAAGACAGCCGCCGGAGGCACAGTGCAGACCGTCACCCGGGATGAGCTGATGGGCACCACGGTCACCATTGCACACAGCGGAGGCTATGTCACCTACTACAGCAGCCTCCGCAGCGATCCCCCCATCAGTGAGGGGCAGCAGGTCTACGCCGGAGACATCATCGGCTATGTGGGCACTGCAGCTGCCGAGGCGGACATGGGTCCCCATCTCCACTTCGCCGTATCCAAAGACGGGGTCCTTATTGATCCGCAGGAATATGTGGAGCGGTAAAAAAAGAACCACCCAAGGGTGGTTCTTTTTCCTATTCAAACAGCTTGATCACGCCCTGATAGTCCACGGTCAGATCCCGTACCTGCCAGCCGTGATGCAGCGCCTCCACATCGGCCCGCATCCTCTCGGAAAAAGAGGCATCACGGGTAATGCACAAAATAGTGGGGCCTGCGCCGCTGACGCAGACGGCATAGCAGCCGTTTTTGTTTGCCAACTTCTCCACCGCGTCATACTCGTGGATCAGCTTGCGGCGGTAGGGTTGGTGGAGGTGGTCGTGGAGGGCAGCGGCGATCAGCTCTTCATCGCCCTGTTCCAGGGCGCGAAGCAGCACCGCCAGATAGCCGCCGTTGCGGACAGCGTCGCCATAGGGGACTGACTTGGGCAGCACGGAGCGGGCCTCATGGGTGGAGAGCTCGAAATTGGGGGAAAGGGCCACAAACCGCAGCTGGGCGTGGGGCTGATAGCTGACGGAATAGACCTTCTCCCCGTCCATCATGGAGGCGGTCAGTCCGCCCAACAAGGCGGGGGCCAGGTTGTCGGGGTGACCTTCAATGACGGTAGTGATCTCCAGCAGCTTTTCACGGCTGAAGGGAGATCCGGCCATCAAATTGGCAGCCACAGCGCCACCTGCGATCAAGGCGGCAGAGGAACCGAGACCACGGCAGACGGGAACATCCGCCGCAATATGGATATGAACGGGAGGAACAGGCTTACCCAACTGCTTCCACACGGCGGCGAAAGCTACATAGGCCAGATTCTCCTCGTTCCAAAACTCCTCGGGGCAGCCGGAGAAGCTCAATTTTTCCGCAGGGGTGAAACTCAATTTATTGTATAAACTGAGGGCACAGCCCAGCACATCAAATCCCGCCGCCAAGTTGGCGGTGGTGGCGGGCACACGAACAGTTACTTTTTCCATGCGTCCTCCTTTACTTTTCCAAGGACATAGGAAAGCATGTCCTCTTTCTTAATGACATCGCGGTGGCGCACTTCCTTCTCCTGCAGACCCTGCAGATTCTTGGGAATAGCCACGCCGGTCTTTTCACAGAGGTCGGCCATAAGGGCAAACTCGTCCTCTCCTGCCACTTCACCGAGGCCCTCCCACACAGCCACAGGGAACTTGTAGGGAGAGGCAGTGGAGAGAATGACCACGGGGTTGTGGTCAGGGCAGGCAACTTTATATTCCTGCGCCACCTGCCATGCCACCGCTGTATGGGTGTCAGCCAGATAGCCGTGGTCGCGATAGAGCTTGCCGATAGCCGCCTTCGTCCCCGCATCGTCGCAGCAGCCGCCCCAGAAGATCCCGCCGATTCTTGCACGGAGCTCGGCAGGTACTTCGTAGGCTCCCGTCTCCTTCAGCTCTGCCATCAGCTTTGCCACCAAGTCACCATCGCCGCTCATAAGGAACAGCAGGCGCTCCAGATTGCTGGATACCAAAATGTCCATAGAGGGAGAGGCAGTCTTATAAAAGGGCCGGTTACGGTCATAGCGACCCGTGGCAAGAAACTCCGTCAGTACATTGTTGGCGTTGGAAGCGCAGATCAAGCGGCCTACAGGCAATCCCATCTCCCGGGCAAAGTAGCCGGCGAGGATGTCGCCGAAGTTGCCGGTGGGAACAGAGAAATCCACCTTGTCCCCCACCGCAATACGCCCTGCCTTTACCAGTGCGGCGTAGGCACGGAAATAGTACACCACCTGGGGGGCCAGGCGGCCGATATTGATCGAATTGGCCGAGGACAAACGCACACCGCTGTCCTTGAGGAGGTCATTTGCCTCCACGGCGGCAAAGATATTCTTTACCCCCGTTTGGGCATCGTCAAAGTTGCCCTCCACGGCACAGACATAGACATTACCGCCCTCCTGGGTGGCCATCTGCGCCTGCTGCACAGCGCTGACACCGCCGTGGGGATAGAACACGATAATGCCCGTGCCGGGCACATCACGGAAGCCCTCCATAGCGGCCTTTCCCGTATCACCGCTGGTAGCGGTGAGAATCATGATTTGGTCATCCACGCCGCATTTTTCTCTTGCCCGGCGCATCAGCTGAGGCAGCATCCGCAGGGCTACATCCTTAAAAGCGGAGGTGGGACCACGGAACAGCTCCAGCACTGCGTCATCACCTACCTCCACGGTAGGGGTCAGCTCGTCCGTTTCAAACTTGCCGTCATAGGCATCGTGGAGCAGCTCCTCCAGTTCCTCTTTTCCAAAACCGGGCAGCAGCGCCGCCAGCACCTCTCTGGCCGTGGTCAGCGTGTCGCAGTCCAATACACTGCGCCAGTCAAAATCCAGCCCCGAAAGACTGTCCATACTATATAAACCTCCGTCGCCAGCCAATCCCTGCAGGATCGCCTCGGCTGCGGTGGCCCGGAGTTTTTCGTTTCTTGTACTGCGATAGTCCATGTCTCGTGTCCTCTCGTTCGTCTGTGGTGGAAATTTTCTGAAATTAGGGGTTGCAATTTCACTTTGGCTATGATATATTGTTTCTCGTAAAAAGTCAAGTGTTTTTTGCTCGACTACAATCTCGTTGCTTTTGTCTTTTTCTTTCTCGACAAAAGTGACAAGGACATATAGAAAAGGAAAGAGGACAAATCTCATGCTGAAAGTGTTGAAATTCGGCGGCTCGTCCATGGCGGACGCGGCTCAGTTTGCAAAGATAAAGGCCATTGTGGAGAGTGATGACAGCCGCCGCGTGGTGGTGGTCAGCGCACCCGGCAAGCGGTTTAAGGACGATCACAAGGTGACAGACCTGCTCTATCTCTGCCACGCCCATGTACAGTACGGCGTGTCCTGCGAGAACATCTTTCAGATGATCCGCGAGCGCTACGAGGGCATTGCCAAGGATTGCGGTCTCGATATCGACTTGAGCGCCGATTTTGATAAGCTGTGGCGTAAGCTGTGCGACGGCGTGGACAAGGACTATGTGGCCTCCCGCGGCGAGTACTTCGCAGCCAAGCTGATGGCGGCGTACCTTGGCTGGACATTCCTCGACGCTGCACTGTGGCTGAAGTTCAATCTGGACGGCAGTGTGGATCAGGAGGCCACTTACGCAGCGCTGCGGCAGGCAGCTGAGGGTCAAAAAGTGGTCATCCCCGGATTCTACGGTGTGATGCCCGATGGCCGTGTAGCCACCTTTACCCGCGGCGGCAGCGACATCACCGGTGCGCTGGCGGCTGCGGCTTTGGATGCTGATGTGTACGAAAACTGGACAGATGTGTCGGGCATCCTGATGGCAGATCCCCGCATTGTGGAAGATCCCGCTCCTATCCGCCGCGTGACCTACAGCGAATTGCGTGAGCTGAGCTATCTGGGGGCACAGGTCCTCCACGAAGGCACGGTGTTCCCCGTCCGTGAGAAGAACATCCCTCTCAACATTCGTAACACCAACGAGCCGGACAATCCCGGCACCATGATCCTCAGTGCCATTGAGGACGAGACGGCGGACGACAGCTTCATCACCGGTATTGCCGGTAAGAAGGGCTTCTCCATCATCACCATCTGCAAGAGCGGCATGTCCTCTGAGCCGGGAACGCTGCTGAAGGTCTACACCATCCTTGCCAAGCATGGCATTAATGTAGAGTACGCCCCCTCCGGCATTGACATCATTTCTCTGGTGGTATCCGCAGAGAAGATCGCCCCGAGACTCTACACCATCCTCGGCGAAATTCAGCAGGAGATCAACCCCGATTCCATTAAGGTCACCGAGCATATCGCCGTAGTGGCGGCAGTAGGCCGTAAGATGGCCTACCGCCCCGGCGTGTCCGGCAAGATCTTTGCCAAGTTGGGTGAACACGGCGTAAATATCCGCATGATCACACAGGGCCCCGAGGAGTTGAACATCATCGTGGGCATTGAAGAAAAGGACTTCCAGCAGGCTATCTGCGTGCTGTATGACAGCTTTGTAAAGGAGAGCATTTAAATGAAACAGTATAAAATCGGTATTCTCGGCGCAACGGGCGCCGTGGGCCAGGAGATGATGAAGATCCTGGTGGAGCGCAACTTTCCCATCAGTGAACTGCGTCCTATCGCCAGTGCGCGCAGCGCAGGCAAAAGGCTGGCTTTCAATGGCGGTGAGGTAGAGGTGGTAGCCGTATCCGACGAGGCTTTCGAGGGTCTCGATGTGGTGCTGGGCGCGGCAGAGAACGACATCGCTGAGCGCTACGCCCCCGCCATCGTCAAGGCCGGCGCTGTGTTCGTGGATAACTCCAGCGCTTTCCGCCTCCGCGACGATGTGCCGCTGGTGATCCCCGAGATCAACCCCGAGGATGTGAAGTGGCATCAGGGTATTATCTCCAATCCCAACTGCACCACCATCGTGTCCCTTGTGGCCATCAATGCCCTGAATCAGCTCTCCCCTATCGAGGCCATCGTTGCCTCCTCCTATCAGGCTGTCAGCGGTGCCGGTGCCGAGGGCCCCAAGGAGCTGATGGCAGAGGTGGATGCGCTGCAGAAAGGCGAGCACTATGACCCCAAGGTGTTCCAGTATCAGATCGCCTACAATGTGATTCCCCAGATCGGCGGCGAGGCCTTCAAGGGCTATACCTCCGAGGAGATGAAGATGCAGAACGAGGGCCGCAAGATCCTTCACCTGCCCGAGCTGAAGGTCAGCTGCACCTGCGTCCGTGTCCCTGTTGTCCGCAGCCACAGCGTCTCCATCGTGGTGCGGACGAAGGAGAAGATCAGCGTGGAGGCGGCAAAGGAAGCTATCGCCAAGGCACAGGGCTGCAAGCTGGTGGACGATCTGGGAGCCAAGCGCTATCCCATGCCTCTGGAGACCTCCGATCAGGACATCGTGTTTGTAGGCCGCATCCGCGACGATCTCACCGATGACCGGGGCCTCAACCTGTGGTGCTGCGGCGATCAGGTGCGTAAGGGTGCAGCCACCAACGCCATCCAGATCGCAGAGCTGGTTGTCGGCATCAACTGAATAAAAAAGCACCTCCACCGAGGTGCTTTTTTCGTTGACGGCGTTGGGAATTCAATGGTACACTGGAGAAAATACAGCTAAGGAGGCTTTTTATGGAACGGTTTGATTTTTACTCCCCCACAAAGATCCTGTTCGGCAAGGGCCGCGAAGAAGAGGTCGGCGCACAGGCCAAAGCCTTTGGCGGCACCCGGGTGCTGGTGGTCTATGGCGGAAAGAGTGCCCGTGAAAGCGGCCTCCTCAACCGCGTAGAGGACTCCCTCGCCGCGGCAGGTCTGGAATATCTCTCTCTGGGCGGCGTACAGCCCAACCCCCGCCTCTCTCTTGCCCGGGAGATGGTGCAAAAGGGTATCGCCTTTGGCGCGGATATGGTGCTGGCAGTAGGCGGCGGCAGCGTTATCGATACGGCGAAGGGGGCGGCCCACGGTATCGCCAACCCCGAAACGGACATCTGGGATTTTTGGATGGGTAAGGCAAAGCTGACAAAAACCCTGCCCATCGGCGTGGTGCTGACCATCTCCGCCGCAGGTAGCGAGCTCAGCGACTCGGCGGTGCTGACAGATGAGATGCATCATGCAAAGCGAGGCCTTAACACCGACCTGCAGCGCCCCTGCTTCGCCATTATGAACCCTGAGCTTACTTTTACCCTGCCCAAATATCAGGTAGCCTGCGGCGTGGTGGATATGCTGATGCACACACTGGAGCGGTATTTCAACCCCGTCACCTGCAACTTCCTCACCGATGAGATCGCCGAGAGCGTCATGCGCACGGTGGTGCATTACGGCCCCACGGCAGTAGCGGACAGCCACAACTATCAGGCAATGAGCGAGATCATGTGGGCCAGTTCCCTGTCCCACAACAATCTCACGGGCCTTGGCAATGTGAAGGACTTCACCTGCCATCAGCTGGGCCACGAGATCGGCGGTATGTTTGATGTGGCCCACGGTGCAACACTGTCTGCAGTGTGGTGTTCCTGGGCCCGGTACTGCCTCAGTGTCAATCCCGGGCGCTTTGCCCGTCTGGGTGAGAAGGTCTTCGGTCTTGCACCTACAGGGGAGATCTACGCCGATGCCAATGCCGCTATTGATGCCGCCGAGTCTTTCTTTGCCTCTCTCGACATGCCCACCTGCCTCGAGGATCTGGGGATCGGTGCGGTGACGGAGGAGATTTTGGAGCAGTTGGCAGACGGCTTCACCCGCGGTCGCACCCGTACCTTCGGTCAGTTCAAGAACCTCGATTATGATGATGCTTTGACCATCTATTCCATGGCAAATCGGTGATGCAACAAAGCGTTGCGTGACATTTTCCTCGCTCCGTGCTACCGTACCGGCAGGAGGTGAGACACATGGTCTCGAAAAATTTATCTGTTCTCCGCAAGCGGGCGAACTTTACACAGGACGCTCTGGCCGAGAAACTCCATGTGACACGGCAGGCCGTCAGCAACTGGGAGACGGGGAAATGTCAGCCCGATGTGGAGACACTGGCTGCGCTGAGCGAAGCGCTGGGCTGCGACATCACCGAGCTGATCTATGGGGCAAAGCCTGCCCCATACCGCCGCTATGCCCGCCGCTACATTGTGTGGACGGCGGTTCTGGGCGCACTGGTGCTGTTTTTCCTCGGCTGCGAGATCTGGCTGGTGCCGTATCTGAATGCACAGGCACAGGTCACCTTCGATGTGTTGCGCCCTTTCTATTATTGTATTTTTGCCCGTCCCATCGGCTATGCCGCTATGGGTGGTCTGTTGATTGCCGCACTGTCCCTCTGGGCAGATCTGCGATTGCCGAAAATACCGCGAGTGGTCTGCACAGCGACCGGCTTCCTTGTCGTTCTGTTGTGGCTTCTATTCCTCTTTATCTTTTTTGTCAGCATCTACGCAGATACCGCCCCGCCGTGGTGGTCGTTTTTCAGCCCGATCTTCCGCTTTTTCATGACCAATCCCGGGACTCGACTAATTACCTGTCTCTTTCCCTTTCTTGGCGGTGCTGCCCTGTTTTTAGGCGCAGAAAGGTAAATTTCTCTATAGGGAAGCAGCCGTTTCGGCTGTTTCCCTTCCTTTTTGCGCTTTCTGCGGAAAATATAGTTGACGGGTGGAAAAATATTCGATAACATAGAGGGTAGAAATTCTTTTTCGCAAGAAAATGTTTGGAGGTATACACAATGCTGACCGGAAGAGAAAATTTGCGCGAGGTCATGAAGGTGGGCGGTAAGCCTGACCGCTTTGTCAAGCAGTATGAGTTTCTGAACCTGCTGGTGCCCGACACCTATTACATGGGCAATTATCCCGTGTTTCCCGGCTCCCCCGATGCCGTGGATCAGTTCGGCGTCACCTGGACACTGCCCGATGGACAGATGGGTGCATTCCCCCTCCACGACGATGCGCACCGCGTGCTGAAGGATATCACCCAGTGGCGTGAGATCCTGCATAAGCCCTTCATCCCCGAGGATCCCGGCTATTGGGGTATGCTCAACGGCATCGCCGCACAGACTGACCGTGAGAACCAGTATGTCTGCGCCGTCCAGACCCAGGGCATTTTCGAGCGTCTCCACGCCCTGATGGGTATGGAAGATGCGCTGGCCAACTTCTATGAAGAGCCCGAGGAGATGCACGATCTCATCGACTTCCTCACGGAGTGCGAGCTGGACTTTGCCAAGGTGATGATTGAAAAGTGTCATATTGAGGCAGTGCTGCACCACGATGACTGGGGTGCCACCGAGAACTCCTTCCTCTCCCCCGATATGTTCGAGGAGTTCATCCTCCCCGCCTATAAGAAGATCTACGGCTTCTATAAGGAAAATGGCGTGCTGATCGTCCACCACAACGACGGTTACGGCAAGAATCTCGTTCCTTTCATGATCGAGATGGGCGTGGATATCTGGCAGGGCGGCATCCCCACCAACGATATCCCCGAGCTGATCGAGAAGTATGGCGACAAGATCACCTTCATGGGTGAGATCGAGACCCGCGTGCTGGATGTTCCCGGCTGGACCCAGGAAATGGTTGCCGCCGAAGTGGAGCGCGCCTGCCGCAAGTGTGGTACGCACGCCTTTATCCCCTGCCTCACCGCCGGTATGCCCTTCACCGCCTTCGGTGTCGGTCCCGCCGTGGACGCTGAGATCGAGCGCATGAGCAAGGAAATGTTCTAATTCTTCCCCCCCATTACAGACAACAAAAAATCCCGTCCTCTCGGACGGGATTTTTTTGTTGCTGGATTTACTTGACGCAGATGGTCTCAATTTCCACCAGTGCGCCCTTGGGCAGGGCAGCAACCTCCACGGCGGAGCGGGCAGGATACTGTCCCTCGGTGAAGAACTCAGCGTACACCGCATTCATAGCGGCGAAATCACCCATGTTCTGCAAAAACACGGTGGTCTTGACCACATTGTCCATGGTGAGACCGGCGGCAGCAAGGACAGCCTTGATATTGTTCAGCACCTGACGGGTCTGAACGGTGATATCTCCCTCCACCAGCACACCGGTGGCGGGATCAAAAGGCACCTGACCAGAGGTGACGACGAAGGTGCCGCAATCGATGGCCTGAGAATAGGGGCCGATGGCGGCGGGAGCAGCGGCAGTAGAGATAACAGTCTTCATAAGAGGTTGCCTCCTTGTATCGTAGTTGTTGTCTTTATCCTACATCACCGCCGCAAAAAAGTCAACGAGGAACCCTACCGGCCATGGCGCAATATACTGATGCAGGGGGACTCTTCCCCACCATTTCTACCGAGAGGGGCACGATCAGCATGGAAAACGGCATCACGCTGCAAGGCATTGGACTCACCTATCAGACGCAGGAGAGTGAGGTGGAGGCTCTGCGAGATGTGAGTTTTTCCGTATCTGGAGGAGAATTCGTGGCGCTGGTGGGCCCGTCAGGCTGCGGAAAATCCACCCTTCTCGGTGTGATCGCAGGCTTGGAGCAACCCGACAGCGGCACGGTCACGGTCTGCGGTGAAGTGGTTCGTGGTCCCTCCCGCCGAGTGGGGTTTATGCCACAGCGGGATCAGCTTTTCTCCTGGCGCACCATACGGGATAATGTGCTTTTGGGTCTGCAGATTCGCAGGGAACACGGCGAGGAGCACCGGCGGCATGTGGATGTGTTGCTGAGTCGGTACGGCCTCGACGGTTTCGCCCGACTCTATCCCGGTCAGCTCTCCGGTGGTATGCGCCAGCGCTGTGCCCTCATCCGCACACTGGCCACCGACCCCGATCTTCTGCTGCTGGATGAGCCTTTTTCGGCGCTGGATTACCAGACACGACTCACCGTGTCGGGAGATATCTGGCGTATCATCCGCTCGGAGGGAAAAACCGCCCTGCTGGTGACCCACGATATCGCTGAGGCCGTCAGTATGGCAGACCGTGTGGTGGTTCTGTCGCAGCGACCTGCGGTGGTGAAGGCCATTTTTGATATGGGTCCGCTGCGCAGTCTCCCTCCCCTACAACGGCGGGAGAGTCCCCTGTTTTCCCGATTCTTTGACAGTGTCTGGAAGGAGCTGGAACTGCAATGAAAACCAATGCCCTTTCCACACGACGAGAGCTGTATCTCGCTGCACTTCGCCGTCGTCAGCGGTGTATCCGTTTCTGGCAGTTTGCGCTGTTGGTGGGCTTTTTTCTCTTCTGGGAGCTGAGCTGTCTTGTGGGATTAAGTGACGGGTTTCTCACCAGTTCTCCTTCCCGAATGGCCCGCGCTTTTTGGAGTCTGTGCCGCAGTGGTGAGGTGCTGCTTCATGTCGGCACCTCCTGTCTTGAAACGGTGGTGGGCTTTTTACTGGGAACAGTTCTGGGTACACTGATCGCCATTGCCATGTGGTTCTTCCCCACTCTCAGCCGCATCCTTGATCCGTATCTGGTGGTGCTCAACGCACTGCCAAAAACGGCACTCGGCCCAATTTTTATCGTCTGGATGGGAGCAGGAACGGGAGCCATTATCACCATGACACTGGCCATTTCCCTCATCGTCACCATTCTCAACATGTATGAGGGGTTTCGCACTACCGACAGAGAAAAGCTTCGACTGATGGCAACGCTGGGTGCCACGCGGTGGCAGACCCTGCACTTTCTTGTACTGCCCGCCAACTACGGCACGCTGCTGAACACATTGAAGGTCAATGTAGGCCTCTCGTGGGTAGGGGTGATCATGGGGGAGTTTCTCGTCTCCCGCGCAGGCCTCGGTTATCTCATTGTCTATGGCTCCCAGGTATTCAACATGGACCTGGTGATGACGGCGGTAGTATTGCTGGCGGTGGCAGCGGTGGTGATGTACCGCCTTGTGCTGTTGGCGGAAAAACTGATTCATTCTTTATGGGGGGTATCTTGATGAAACGGATCCTTTGTGCAGCGCTGTGCGTGCTGCTGATGCTGCCGGTGCTGCTGTGCGGCTGCGGCAAAAAGACAGAGAACACCACGACGGTGCGCCTCAACGAGGTGACCCACTCGGTATTTTACGCACCGCAGTATGTCGCCATGGAACTGGGGTTCTTTGCCGAAGAGGGCCTCGATATCGAACTGGTAAACGGAGGCGGTGCCGATAAGGTCATGACAGCCGTGGTATCGGGCCAGAGTGACATCGGTCTGGCCGGGCCCGAAGCCTGTATCTACATTTACAATCAGGGCAAGGAGGACTATCCTCGTATCTTTGCCCAGCTGACAAAACGGGATGGGGCGTTTCTCATCGGTCGCTCCGACGAGGTCTTTGCATGGGATAACCTGCGGGGAAAGACCATCATCGGCGGCCGCAAGGGTGGTGTCCCTGAGATGACGCTGGAATATGTTATGCGAAAAAACGGCGTGGAGCCCCATGTGGATGCAGTAGTGGACACCTCGGTACAATTCAATTTGATGGCAGGCGCCTTTACAGGCGGACAGGGGGATTATGTGACTCTCTTTGAGCCCGCCGCGACGGAAGTCATCCTCTCGGGACAGGGATATCTCCTCTGCTCCATCGGTGAGGAATCAGGGGAAATCCCCTATACCGCCTACTTTGCCTCCCAGTCTTATCTGGCGGAAAACAGCGAGACTATCGCCGCCTTCTGTCGGGCACTTCATCGGGCAATGGCGTGGATCGGGACCCACACCGATGCCGAGGTGGCCGAGGCCATTCTTCCCCAGTTTCCTGACACCGACCTGCAGGTTCTCACAGAGGTAACGGCACGGCACAGATCCATTGACGCATGGAATAGCGGTCTCACTATGGCACCGGCCGCACTGGAGCGTTTGGAAGAGGTTATGACACAGGCCGGAGAACTGACAAGAGAGCAGTGGGTGGACTTCGATGCCCTTGTGGATAATTCATGGGCAGAAGCAACCAAAAACTGAACACTACCTGTTGTGGAGGCGGAAACACCGCCTCCACAATTTTATGTTGACATAAAACCCCGTTTGGTTGCTGTTTTTTCCTTCTTTTGGATGGTTTTCCTGTGCAAACCCAATTATCATTCCCTAAATATGGTGTTTTCACGACAAAACCCCTCAATTTTTTGTGTTTTTTTCGTTTTTTCTGTAGACAAGCAGGGACGGTGATGGTATACTTGCTTTGAATATTATTATGTAAATCTGCGCCCTGCCGTCGGCAGGGGGCTTGGTTTGCGTTGTCCCGATAGAATTTCTGTAGAGAGTCGAGGTACAGAAAGATGAAGAAAATGCGCAGAGGAATGGCGATGTTGCTGAGCATCCTGCTGGTGTTCAGCCTGGTGTCGGTAGTAGCCAGCCCCAACTGGACAAATACCATATCGTGGGGCAAGTTGAGCCGTTACTACGAAACCGGTAATATAGATGATGAGGCTGCGGCAGGTGTGATCTCCACTGTTGCCGGCGACCCCGGCGGTAAGAGTTACGGTGCCTATATGTTCGCCAGCAAGTCCGGAACGGTGAAGAGTTTTATCAACTGGTGCCTCTCGGCCAATGATGCCAACACCGCCGCCTACGCTATCGGTGAAAAGCTTCATAACGCCTACTACAGTGGCGGCGAGGGCTGCGGCCCTCTGTTTGATCAAGCCTGGACAGAGTTGGCCGAAGCAGACGATGCCGCGTTTTTCAATGCGCAGGAGGCCTTTGTCAAAGCGAACATCTACGATGAGGCCATCGCTTTGATCCGTGCCTCTTATCCGAATTTCAATATTGACTACTATTCCGTTGCGCTGAAGAATGTGATCTGGAGCCGCGCCGTGCATCACGGCCCCAAGGGTGCTGCCGGCATTGTCAGCAACGCTTTCGCCTCTCTGGGCGGCTTTGCCAACCAGGCCGAGGGCGAGTTGATCATGGCCATCTATAACGAGAGCGGCAAGGTCGTGGACAGCTACATGGATGCCGAAAAGATGAACGGTTCTCTTGCCGCCAAGTACGGTGTGGACGGAAGTGTCCTGCGCTACTGGTACGGCAGCAGTCCCGGCGTACAACTGGCTGTCTATCGCCGCCTCAATGTCAATGAGCCCGCCGATGCCCTTAACATGCTGCAGAGCAATGCCTTTATCGGCGCCCCTCTCAGCGAAGGCAACTATACTGTCAGCGTAAAGAAGGACTCCTCTACGCTGGCACTGGGCGTCACTGACGGTGTGGCAAAGGTAATCAATACCGCCGGTGAAAATCCCGGTGTCCCCGCCAAATTTACATTGAACTATCTCTCCGGTAAGGGGCTCTACACCATCAGCACCACGGTTCCCAACGGTGAAAGCAGCTTCCAGACGCTGCGTTTGGGTGCCACTACCGGCAGCGATGGCTTTGGCTCCGTAACCCTGGATGTCCCCAGCTCCAGTGATTCCCAGCTGTGGTATATTGACAGCGACGGCAACATCAAGAATAAAGCCACCGATACATATTTGACCTTCCGCAACGATACGCTGGTGGTGGTAGGGGCTGAGGGAGCAGATACTACCCAGACCGTTACCGCAACCCCCTCCGGCAACGACAAAACCGAGGTCTTTTCTCTCACCCCCCCTCCTGAAGCAGATGCTTCCAACAACAACCCTGACACGCCCAGCAGCGATACCAATAGTGGAGATCAGCTCTCCCAGGCAGATCCGGCAGCAAACCCCAATGCCGCCCCCCTCACTGATCCCGCCCCCGCTGAAGCAAAGTCGTTGAAGGTTTCTTTTGTGGTTGGCGACTTCGGTACCATCACCGAAGGCAGTACTGCCGCCTTTGAAAGCGGAACCGCCTCCGATTTCGTTGTCAAGCAGCTTCCTGCTGTTACCACCGGCAGCGGTTGGAGCTTTGCAGGCTGGTTTGGACAGGACGGTAAGGAAGTTTCCGCTCCCTTTGATGCCGCTGCAGGCGAACTTGTCCTGTACGCAAAGTATACGGCTGTTTCCAAAGTTTCCCCTATGAGCTGGACTTTCTCCCCTGTAGTAGCAGATGCCTCTGATATTACGGTACGGCAGCATATCTATCCCAGTGCCAATTCGGAACTGCACGCAAAAAACAGCAGTTTCCCTGTCCGCGGCATGATTTCCTGTTCGGGTATCATCAGTGCCGTAAATCTGCGCATTGTTGGCTCTTCCATCAGCGTGAGCGCCAGCCCGAACGCCTCTTTCTATGATTTAAACGGCTTAGACAGTCTGGTGTCCTACAGTTCTCTGCCGGAGGGCAGCTATACCTATGAGCTGACGGCCACGGTGGGTGGTAATACCTACACGCTGACAGCCTCCGCTTTTACCGTGGAGGCCGCTATTCCCGAAGAGATCGCTCCTCCCGCCGTTGGTGACACATTTACCGTCACTTTCGATGCCGGCGACAAGGGCAGCTGTTCCTATGTCAATAAGATCTATTCCCTGGACAGCATCGTTTATGGTGAATTGCCCACCGTGACAGTAACGGCCAGTGGTGTCGAATTTATCGGCTGGTTTACCGCTGACGGCGTGCAGATTTTGCCCGGCACAGCCGTTGTGGCAGAAGATATTACGCTGTATGCCCGTTATACCAACGAGTACACCTATACCTTCCTCAATGCCGACGGCAGCAACTATCACGCCGGTTCGGCAGCAGCCGGTACGGTCTTCGTCACCCCTGCCAATGCCCCCATCAAGTCCCCTGACGGTAACTATACCTACACCTTCTCCCACTGGCTGGATGCAGCCGGCAATCAGTATGCTTCCTCTCAGGCGGTGGTGATGGGTGAGGGCAACATGACATTTACTCCCTCTTACATCAGGAATGAGTACTCCTCCGGCGGCGGTGGAGACAATTCCGGTGGTGGCACTTCCGGCGGCGGTGGCACTTCCGGCGGCGGTGGCACTTCCGGCGGCGGCGGCACCTCCGGCGGTGGTGGTACTTCTGCCACGATACCCTCCGGTCCTGTATGGACGATGTCCCCCGGCACTTCCGTTAGTCAGTTGGGCGGCACCGTCTATCGTGGCGGCAGCATTGTCACCAGCGGCAATGTGGGTACCGGCATGGTCATGAAAACCGGCGGCAGTGAGTACACCATTTCTGTTATCGGAGATACCAGCGGTGACGGTAAGATCACCGTTACCGATGTGGTAAAGCTGCAGTCTCACCTTCTGCACAAGATCACGCTCTCCGGTGCCTATCTGAATGCCGCCGATCTCAATGGCGACGGAAAGGTGAGCATCACCGATCTTGTGAAATCTGCCCGTGTGGTTGCCGGCAAGGACACCGTCGGCTGATAGGAGATATTTGCAATGAAGAATAAATTTTTGAAAATCTTCCTGACGCTCGCACTCTGCCTTGTGATGCTGCTTCCGCAGCAGGCAGAGGCAGCCTCTGCTTCCCTCACCGGCAAGAGTTCTATTCAGGCCGGCAGCGATGTTACTTTGACGCTGAAAGTCTCCGGCAGCGGCGTAATGGGTGTGGAGGCCACACTGAACTACGACAGTTCCGTACTGGAATACCGCAGCTACAGCGGACTTCTCAGTGGCTGGGATGTGGTTCCCAACGGCACCAAGTTCGTGATGTACGGTGTGGGCAACCCCATCAACTCCTCTACCGGGGTGGTTTCGGTCACCTTCCGCGTTAAGAGCGGACTGAGCGTAGACACGGCGCTGAGCGCTTCTTTCAGCGGTATCGTGGTCTCCGACGGTAACGCCGACAGCAGCCTTGGCTCCGCCTCCTGGTCGGGCAAGGTAAGTGCAGCGCCCAGCAATAACTGTGCCATCTCCAGCCTGACCTGTTCCAACGCGACACTCTCCCCCGAGTTTTCCTCTTCCACCACGGCCTACACTACTACCGTTCCCTTCGATGTGACCTCCTTGGATCTCAGCTGGAAAACCGCTGACAGCGGCGCCAGCGTGAGCGTCAGTGGAAACAATCTGGTGGTGGGAGAGAATACCGTGACGGTGACCTGTACCGCTCCCAGCGGCGTTCAGAAGTACTATGTCATTACCGTTACCCGCCAGCAGGATCCCAACTATAAGCCCTCCGATGTTGCCCTTTTGTCTGAACTGACATTGGATGCGGCCCGGATCTCCCCCTCTTTCTCCGGCGCGGTAACAGAGTATGTGGCCTATGTGCCCTTTGAAACCATGTCCGTTACACTGACGGGCGTGGCCAAAGATGAAAAAGCCCTGCAAGTCACTGAGGATACCCGTCAGCTGGTAAACGAGGGCGAGACCGTGCTGAGCGTCACCTGTACCGCCGAGGACGGTGTCACCAAAAAAACCTACACGGTGCATGTGTACCGTATGCCCAAATATGAGGGTATTATCCCCACGATGGAGATTATTGATCCCAATGCAGAGCCGGAGATTCCTTCCTTTGCCGTACCTATGGTACTGGATCTTCCCATTGTCGGGGAGGTCTCCACTCTGACAGTCGCCGTGGTCGCTGCAGTGGTTCTGGTTCTGCTGCTGTTCCTGTTAGGCTTCCTTATCGGGCGCAGTGGCCACGACAGCAGTGATGATGATGACGATACCCCTCCTCCTGTGCGCCGCACAAGAGAAAGCCGTCGCTACGACCGCATCGGTGCCGATCCTGTAGACCCCCCTGTATCACAGCCAAAAGCTGTGATCCCGCCTATGGAGGAGGTTCCTGCCCCTGCGGAGGAGGTTGTCTCTTCCGAAGTCGAACCGACAGCGGCTCCCGCTGTTTCTGCCGGACAAGCCCCTGCTGCAGAAGAGGACCTCTTCTTTGATGTAGCAGAGCCGATTGCCCCTGCAAAGGTGGAGAAGCCCAAAGAGGAAAAGAAGCCCTTTGTGCCGGTCTCTGCTGAGGACGGTATCTCCAGTCCCTTTGTGGAGGATCTCTCTGTAGAAGTACAGCAAGAGCTCTATCAGCGTCGTGAGGCTTCAGAAGAGCCTGCAGAGGCAGCATCCTTCTTTACAGAATCCTCTCGCACCGAAGAGGAAGTGGCTGCTGATGAATCTGTCGGCACCATGTCTTTGCAGGATCTGCTGGATGACATCCGCAATATGTAAACAAAAAAAGAAAGCCCCATGGGCTTTCTTTTTTTGTTCAATAATCCACTTTCATCAGACATAAGCCCTCCGGCGGGGCGGTAGGCCCTGCCTGCTTGCGGTCGCGAGAAGCCAGAATCTCTCCGGCTTTTTCCACCGGCCAATAGCCCCGGCCAATCTCCAGCAGCGTGCCCACAAGAATGCGTACCATGTTCTGCAAAAAGCCGTTTCCGTGGAAGGTGAAGGTGATGCGGTCTTTTCGCTGCTCGATCAAAATGTTGTCCACCGTGCGGACAGTGGATTTTTTCATGCGGGGATTGCCGCAAAAGGCTGCAAAGTCATGCTCTCCCGTCAGCATTGCGGCGGCTGCACGCATGGCCTCCACATCCGGCACATAAGGCAAAACGGTAACATACTTACGGTCAAATACCGGCTTGACCTCTCCCACATGAACGGTGTAGCGGTAGGTCTTCCCAATAGCTTTATAGCGAGCGTGAAAGCGGGGGGCACATGGTTTCACCTCTCTCACGGCAATGGCGTCGGGGAGATAGCGGTTCATATAGTCCCGAATCTCCTCGGGGCTCTCCGCTACATCCAACTGGGCATTGGCCACCATAGCCCGGGCATGGACACCGGCATCCGTGCGGCCGGCACCGATCATCTCCACCGGTGCCCCCTGCAGACGGCTCAGCACTGACTCCAGCTTGCCTTGAATGGTTTCACGATCCGGCTGACGCTCCCAGCCGAAAAAGCGTGTGCCGTCATAGGCGATAGTAAATTTGTAGTTTTGCAGCATAAGACCCTTCTCCCGCTTGTTGTTTTCTGCCGTCATTGTAGCGCAAAGTAGGAAAAAAAGCAACTATACCGGGTGAAAAACAGTGGAAAGCTGCCGCTGCATATGGTATAATACGGAAAACAGATTCGTTTGCAGGAGGAATCGCAGATGACATTTTACTGGTACAATATCAAGCAGCTGGATGAGGATGCCTATCACCGGGCTTTGACACAGATGGGTAGCGAACGCCGTCGCAGAATCAGTGATTTTCCCGCCGAGGACGACCGCAAACGCTCCGCCGCCGGCGAGTTGCTGCTGCGACAGGCACTCAGCGAGGCGTTGGGCTGCTCTCCCGAGGAAGCTCCTCTTGTGTGGGAAGATAGTGGAAAGCCCGCCGCCGCTGCCGATGGTGTGTACCTCAGCCTCAGCCACAGTGGCCCGTGGGTACTGTGTGCCATCCACGATCGCCCTATGGGGGTAGATGTGGAAGTAATCCGCAGTGCTGATCAGAAGTTTATGCTCCGCGCCTGCTCCGAATCAGAGATGGCCTATATCGCCTTTGGCCGCGAGGGTTGTTATCGCCGCTTTTGGGAGTGCTGGACGGCTAAGGAGGCTTTGTTTAAGGTAACAGGCAAGGGGCCTCTGTTGGGGCTGAGCCGTCTGGAACTGCCTGAGAATGTGGCGCTGCGCTATACCGAGGAGAATGGTTGTGCCGTGACAGTGGCAATGGCACTGTAACAATGTATAAAAAGCAACCCCCGGCCACGGCTACAGGGTTGCTTTTTGCTGTTTTGGCGAAAAGTTCACACTTTTTTCTTTATTTTCGGGGGAAAAGATGGTATAGTGAGATATATTGCAAAACAAAGGAGACCCTTTATGAAAAAATATATGTTCCTGATCCTCCTTCTGGCCCTTGCGGCACTGTGCCTGTTCGGCTGCGGTCGCAGGGACAAGGAAGCTGCCTCTGACGAGGAGGCCGCAAACAACACGGCGGTGACGGAGAATTCGCTGGTGGATGATGCTGTGGTAGATGCCCCCGAGAAATCTTTGCAATACTGCGATGGCGCCGTAACCACCCGTCTGCACTTTGACGAGAATGGCTGGCACTGGGAGGATGAGCATGGATTTGCCCTAAACGGGGAAAAGGTGGAGGAGATGATCATGGCCCTGCGCGCCTTGAATGATCTCCAGCCCCTGCAAACCGCTGCCGATCCGGATCTGTATGGACTGGCTGAGCCCCGTCGCTACCTCACCATGACGGTGGAAGACGCTGTCCTCCACCTCAACATCGGTGACCAGGCAGAAGACGGCTCCTGGTACATGACGGTAGATAATTACGAGGGCATCTATGCCTGTCCCGACAGCTTTGTACAGATGCTCAGCACCAATATTTACGATATGGCTACATTACCCACACTGCCCCTTTTTACCCCTGAGAACACCACTCGAATCGTGGCAGACAATGGTGTGCGTCAGATTTTTCTGCAAAAGGTAGATGGACAGTGGAAGGGCTCCGATGCCCGTGTAACGGATCGGGCCGACAAGGTCCTCGCCGCACTGGAAATGCTGAAGGTCAGCCGCTGCTTTGACTATCACCCCTCTCAGCAGGCACTGCATCTATGCGGTTTCTCTACACCCACCGCCATCATTACGGTAGAATATCTTAACTCTGTCGATGTAGAGTCCTCCTTTACCGTCACCCTGGGTGCGCTGCGCAGCGCGGAAGAGGGCTATTACGCTACCCTCAGCAATGATGATACCATCTATCTGCTGCCTGTTGCCCAGGTCTCTCCCCTACTGGTGCTACTGGTCTCCGCCAACTGATCAATATGCGCATTCTGATTGTAGAGGACGAGCTGCGTCTGGCAGACACACTGCGTCGTCTGCTGCTGCGGGCAGGATATACGGTAGATTTGCGCCACGATGGAGCAGCGGGCCTTGACGAGGCACTCAGTGGCATCTATGACCTGCTGGTGCTGGATGTGATGCTGCCAAAAATGGACGGCCTATCGCTGCTGAAGACACTGCGGAAGCAGGGCAGCACGCTGCCTGTTCTGATGCTGACAGCAAAAAGCGAACTCCGCGACCGCGTGGAGGGTCTTGACTGCGGTGCCGACTATTATCTCACCAAGCCCTTTGAGTCGGAAGAACTGCTGGCCTGTGTCCGCGCGCTGCTGCGGCGCGAAAATCGTGAGGACGCAGTGGGTCTGCACTGGGAGGACCTCACATTGGAGCAGCGCACCGTTTCTCTGCGCTGCGGAGATAAGACGGTGCCTCTGAGCCGCAAAGAATATAACCTGATGGCGCTGTTGCTGCAAAACGGGCAGCAGGTAGTCACCAAGGAGCAGATCCTGTTGAAGGTTTGGGGTTATGATACCGATGCGGAGGACAATAGCGTCGAGGTCTATGTCTCTTTCCTGCGGCGTAAGTTGGAGCATCTGTCCTCCCGTGTCCGTATCAGAACACGGCGCTCTGTGGGCTACTGTCTGGAGGTGGCACAGTGATTGGTAAATTGCGAAAAAAAGTGGCGGGACTGTCAGTGCTGTTTGTGGGTGTACTGCTCATTACAGTATTGCTGTCCCTCTTCTTCTCTGCCAGAAGCAATATTGCCCGGCGCAGCAGTGAAGAGTTGCGCACAGCCCTGCAAAGCGGTGCGCAGTATGCCGACACCCCATGTTTTATTGCCGAGTTGCTGCCCAGCGGTACAGTGCGTGTCTCCGGCAGCAGCTATTATGATCTGGAAGATCACAACGCCCTCTCTGCGGCGGTACAGGCCGCTATGGACAGCGGGATGCAGCAGGGCGTACTGCACCAACAGGGCCTGCGGTTTTATCGGCAAAACGGTTTGCTGACCGTGCGTATCGCCTTTATGGACAGTTCCTTCGAGGAAAGCACCCTTCGTTCTTTGGCGCTGGCAGGGATAGGGCTTTTTCTCTTAGCCATGGCAGTAGTGGCCGCTTTAGGCTGGCTATTGGCGGGCTATATCACCCGCCCTGTAGAGCGGGCATGGACGAGAGAGAAGCAATTTCTCTCTGATGCAGGTCATGAATTGAAAACACCGCTGACAGTGATCCTCTCCTCTGCTGCTGTGTTGGAAGAAACAGCGGACAGCGAACAACTCCCCTATGTGGACAACATCCGTTTTGAATCTCGACGAATGAAGTCGCTGGTAGAGGATATGCTGACACTGTGGCGCTTCGAAGAGACAGCACCCGTCCTTGTTCTTTCCCCCCTGTCGGAACTGGTGGCAGAAGCAGCGCTTCGCTTCGAGCCGGTAGCCTTTGAGGCCGGGCATATGCTGCACTATGACATTGAAAATGATTTGCACATTTTGGGTGAGCGGGAAAAGCTGCAACGAGTCGTGAACATTTTGTTGGATAACGCTGTCAAATATGCCGCCGATGATACCGCCGTGGCCTTGACCCTGGACAGGGTGGGGAATCAGGCGATCCTTACGGTAGAAAACAAAGGCACGCCCATCCCTCCCGAAAAGCTGGAGCACATTTTTGATCGCTTTTATCGGGCAGATGAATCCCGTGGTGAGGTGGAGGGCTTTGGTCTGGGCCTTGCCATTGCCCGGGAAATTGTGCAAATCCATCGAGGCAGTATTACCGCCGACAGCGATGCGCGCGCCACAGTGTTCACGGTGACGCTGCCTCTTGCGTAATATTAAAGACCGTGTATCAGACGATACACGGTCTTCGTTTTATTCTTTTTTAGGGCTAACATTGGCAGCGTAGACACACACCAGAATGACTGCAACACCAAGGAACTGGAAAATTCCGAAAGGCTCGTGAAGCAGAAAGACACCTGCCAGCACACTGACCACGGTGGTCACATTGCTGAACAAAGAGGTCTCTGACACACTGAGATTGCCGTTGGCAAAGTTCAGCAGGAAATAGGCGATCACAGAGGAGACAATGCCCAAATACACCACAGCGGCCCAGAATCCACCGCTTTGAATCGCAGGAAGAAAGGTTTCCGCCATATGGCCTGCGCCCTGCACCAAGGAGGCAGGGATAAACACCACCATACCCACGGTGAACATCACATATGTCACCTCAAAGGGTGTAAAGCGAGCGGCGGCCTTGTGGCTAAGGGTGTAATAGCCCGCGTCGGCAGCCACCGTCAACAGTAGGAATAGCAAACCCAAGGGGGACACAGCCGTTTCGCCGCCGGCGTAGATGAGGGCCACACCGCCGATGCACAACACAGCGCAGAGTACCTGACGGCGACGGACTTTCTCATGAAGCACCAACACATCCATAACGATGCAGGCGATGGGAACAACGGCAATAATGGTGCCTGCAACAGCGGAAGAGGTATAAAGGATACCGTAATTCTCAAAGATGAAGTACAGCACTGGCTGCACGATGCCCAGTGCCAGCAGGGAGAGAATGTTCTTTCCCTTCAGGGAGAAGGCGAAGAGGGGTTTGCCACGGAGTTTCCCTATCAAAGCGTTGGCGGCCACTACCAGCGTCATGGCAACGAAGGCGGTGGTGAAGCGGAAGGCCAGCAGCACCGTAGGGGGTGCTACATCCAGTGCAAGGCGGGAGAACATGAAACTCATGCCAAAGATCACCGCAGCGCACAGGGCTGCCAACAGGCTGGGGATGCGTTTTTTGGAAGTGGACATAGGCAATCTCTCTTTTCTGTAAAAGATAAAAAGAAAAGCGCTGCTATCGCAGCGCTTTTTGGAGCTGATAACCAGATTCGAACTGGTGACCTCATCCTTACCAAGGATGCGCTCTACCGACTGAGCTATATCAGCATTTGGCGACCAAGAAGGGGCTCGAACCCTCGACCTCCAGCGTGACAGGCTGGCGTTCTAACCAACTGAACTACTTGGCCGTGTCGCGTTTTGTCGTATTCAGCTTGACCAGTATAACAGAAACAAC